>JBICHS010000316.1:0-4576 GCA_043101135.1 Phycisphaeraceae bacterium JB051 | reverse complement strand
CAAGTCTTGAATCTGTGAACCTGCAAGTGTGAGTTGCTGTTGCGTTTGGAGTTTCTGATCAAGCAGCAAGCGGACATTGGCAGTGATCGACTGCTGAGCATGGTTGTGGAGTTTGACGTGCTGCGTAAGCTTGCCGTTCTGGACAACGAGTTTGGATGTCACCAATTCCAATGGCTCACGGATCGCCAACCAGCGCATCACCGGTTTTTGATTCGACGTCTTTAGCATCACGCCAACCAAACCTGCAGGACAGTTGCCTGAGACCTTCAATGCCAATTGACCAGCATGACGTTTGACTTGAACATCGCCAAAAACGCCTTGAATATCAGCATTTTTCAGTTCAGCGGGTAATGTCACCTTGCTTTGATCACCGGGGTAAACTTCAGCAAGCAGGCTCTTGGAAACTGTCTGATCCTTCGGATACAACGCTGGGGATAAACCATGTACATAAATCGGCGAAGGTGTAAGCGTAAGTTTCACCACACCGTTCTTTGCAGGCAATGTGCTCTTTCGTCCCATGATGTCCACCACCGTTACCTGCTTCACATCACCGACAGGCAGGACGAATGCATGCTGACGATATACCGACCAGAGCATGCCCATGACTTTCTTGTGATCCGGCGTCGCATAGACATAGCCCCACTGGTCATCACTGAGTGGCTCTAACCGTGTGATCGGCAGGAAGCCTTCGGTTTGATCTGCAAACACCGCTAACGCAGGGACTGCTGCTTTGGGAGAAACCTTCTTCGGGCCGAACTTAAGCTTGGGATCAAGGTTGTAACAAATGCCCCAACTGCCTTCGACGACCTTGGTGTAGTCATAGCTGTAAAACGGATAGTAGGCTTTGATGCGTTCACCCTTGAGCATGCCTGCAACACGAGCATGCCAACGTGCATGATCCGCTTGACGATCTTCCGAACCATACATCGAGCGATAGCCCAGCTCGGTGATGTAAATATCCATGACCTTGCCATCGTTGTACTTTTTCATCAGCGCACACAGGTTATCAAACGTCTGCGGGATCTTAGCTTCTTCGGGGGGCGGAGCATGGTAACCATGACAGTTGTACGCATCGATAAACTCAAACAGCCCCTTTTCAAACAATGGAATATTCCATGCAAAGTTCTTGATCGGTGATGAGCAGCAAGGCCCTGCTAGAATCGCCCCGGGGTCTTCCTGGTCGAGAATGGGTCGAGCACGACGATAAATCTCAACAACATCTTCTGGGTGATAGACCGGCTTGTGAATGCCTGTGCCCGGCTCGTTGAGATTGATCTCCCATGCCAGGTCATAAATGCGTTGCTTCATGTGTTGAGCATTGTGCTTATTGACCTGGATATAGTCGCGGAAAAAGTTCATGTAGATATCCCAACGCTTGATCCCCGGCGCGACATTCGGCGTATCGGAGATCGCCCACTTGGGTCGGTTGAGATTAATGCCGAGGTTGACGATGTTCTTCGTCCAAGGATCAATCGGCACGGACTTTTTGATCATCGGCTTGACGCATGCTGCATAGCCGTCAGGACGATCCGCAGGCTTGTTGGGTTCAACCCATTTCAGACGTGTGCCTTTGAGCTTCCAACTGACGCCAAGTAATGCGTCGAGATTTTCATGACTGCCATGCAGGCCAAGAAAGGCATCATCCCCGACTCTTGCCATGCGTTGGCGGTTTTGTTCGATGGTCTTGGGCATCACGGCAAAGGTGCCATACCCATCAGGCATTGACCCGGTGGTACGCAGGCACGAGCGGTCTTCAAGTTTCTTACCATTACCATCCACCCACCAAGCTTGGACTTGAAAGTACCCCGGGTCTTGAGGAGCATAGTCAACGGTGAATGTTTTATCTTTTAAATCACCTGCTTTGAAAGTATGCGTAAAAACAACCTGATCAAAATAGTCTCGTGCTTCACAGTACAAACCGCTGTCTGTAGCAGGTAACCCTGCAGGACAGTCAAAGTGCATGGTCACCGTTTTACCCGGTTCGAAAATGTTATTGATGGGACTACTGGTATGAAAATGTGCACCGTGATCCACCGTGCGTTTGGCATTGGCATAGAGATAAATATCTTTGATGTACAAGAGACGATTGGAATAGACCGAGCCGGTAATGTCGAATTTGCCAACCTTATCCAGCGGTATCGATTGACCGTCTTTGTTCTTGAATCGATCAAACGTAATCTTGCGTGTGCTCATCTTCCCCGCCAGTTGTTGGGGCGTTAACACACACTTGTAGATATGCCCATCCGTCCCACGTATCGCGACCTGTAACCACCATGCCCCAGCAGGTTCAGCCATGATGGACATTGCCAAACCATCAGCCTGTGAACACGCTTGGGCGTCCAATGGTTCATTGGGGTAGAGCCCAAACCACTTGGCATTCTTGGCAACGGTGTCGGATATTTCGAAGGAAAGTTCCAGCACGTTTTCGTCACTGCCATGTGTCGATCCAAACTTGGCTGACGGCGTGACACCCGGGCCGGACTTGATCGTCATGGCCTTGGCATCGTCTGCTTTGAATGTCAGGACATCGGCTACGCGCGTTGACGGTTGCGCCATTGCCGCTGAACAGAAAAAGCAGAATACAAGTGTCAGCAAAGTACTTTGCTGCATCAATCCCTTAAACATGTCGTGTGACTCCCGAATATCAATAATATGCTTAATTACCAATCTGACTGCATCCATGGCAGCTTGCGATAGAATGTGGTCCAACCAGCGTTCAAGTCTTCAATCTGTGCAGTTTGCCCATGACCATCGACATAAAACGTATTGGCTGCGTCACCGAGATGACGATAAGCAACCGGTGTCCCATCGTTGAGCTTGTTAGAGCCGATGATGCGGTTATCACTCCAGGTTCGCCTGATCTGCGCATCGCCCAAAACAATGATTTGACTGGTTTGTTGGACATCCGTCAGACGTCGCCACTTTGCCCAGATATCCTGGCCAAGACCATAGTTGTTGTAACCGATCCCGTTGTAGCATGAACTGTAGGCATAATCCCGGGTCAACTTGGCACATTTAAAGGCTTCAGGCAAAGGCGAGGCATCTTTGAACCATGCATCAGGACTCACACCTTCAACCGGTACTGGCTCGTTGATATAACGCTTGAGCAGATCGTTCCAGTAGTAACGACCACTGCTGGGCGTTGAAACATTCAACCTATGCTTGGGAAAATGTTCACGGTTGTCCTGAAGGTACATTGTCATGCATAACGACATCTGTTTCATGTTGTTCATGCAACTGATGGAAAATGCTGCTTCACGTGATTTGGCTAACGCAGGCAACAAAATCGAGATCAATAAGGCGACGATTGAAATCACAACCAACAATTCAATCAAGGTAAAGGCGCTATGATGTCCAGATGGATCTTTGTCGTGCTTCATGAGATAACTCCAACAATCAAGTCCAGCCCAATGATGATTCAACCCTGTTTTATAGGGGGTATTTTGTTTTCAAAGGTGCACAGGATTGTCGCACGACCAATTCCGGCTCCAGGCAAATGCTTTGCGGTTGACCTTCGGGGAACTTGCCATCCATGCGATCAAACATCATGGCGACAGCTCGCTTGCCAACCTGTTCGGGAAACTGTTTGACGGAAGTCAACGCGGGTGTGACCAGTGAGGCAAAACGCATGTCCGCAAAACCGGCCACCGACAAATCATCGGGAATCGAAAGTCCCAACTCGGCAGCAGCCTGATACACGGCCATGGCTAAAAGATCCGACGACACAAAAATCGCGGACGGTCGGTCTTCACCTGACAACAATCGACGGGCCTGCTCAA
This sequence comes from Phycisphaeraceae bacterium JB051, assembly GCA_043101135.1. Classification (GTDB taxonomy): domain Bacteria; phylum Planctomycetota; class Phycisphaerae; order Phycisphaerales; family Phycisphaeraceae; genus UBA7800. Next base: position 797 of record JBICHS010000316.1, on the reverse strand, counting down.
GACCACAAAGATGATCAGGATCCACTTCGACTCTCGGCGTTAAACCGCGATCTCGCATCGCCTGTTCATAGCCCTGACGACGAAGTGCCCAGGTACTGAAATTCGACGGGCCGGTGATATGCGCGATGCGACGATGCCCCAATTCAAAGAGATAGTCCATCACCTGTCGCGCACCAGCCAGGTCATCAATGCCAACAAAATCAACATTGGTCCCCGGCAGGCGACGGTCGACACTGACCATCGGCAAAGATGGCATCCACGGCTCCCGAATCGCGTCATCGGGCGTTCGGTCTTCCATCGGGCAGATGATGATGCCATCCACACGATGCTCAACAAAACGCTGAAGCAGCTGCAATTCATTGGTCACTTCAGGACGCTTGGGATCAATCTTGCGACCATGAATCGTCAGTGCAAGATGATCACGATCGTAGAGTTCTTCCTGAATGCCCATGAGAATTTTGGAATGAACTTCCTGTGAGGATTTGAGCAGCACGCCTACGGTTTTGGTCTTGCCGGTCTGAATGGCATGGACCAGGCGGTTGGGTCGGTAATCCAGATCCTTGGCCACCTGGAGGACGCGTTTACGTGTTTTGTCAGAGACCTGCGCTTTATTTGAGAGCACCCGGGAAACCGTGCCAATGGACACAGAAGCTTCCTGGGCAATGCGTTTGAGCTGGATCGTGTTACCTGATGCCATGTCGTCTCCAGAGCGGCGGACAGAATATCGCAAGGAGATTGGGAAATAAAATGCAGCGCAAAGTTCCCAACCACGAATTTTTTTAAAGGTGAATGTGCAT
>JBICHS010000315.1:0-3121 GCA_043101135.1 Phycisphaeraceae bacterium JB051 | reverse complement strand
CTCATCAGTGAACTGGGCTACACCATCGCAGACCCCAAATACGCAACCAACTACAGCATTGCATCGGGTGGGTTCTGGGATGGCTCCAACGGCGTGGTGGTCCCTGCCTTTCGTCACAATGATGCTAAAAACTCACTGTTTCTCGATGGTCACGTCGGATCAAATCGAGCAGATGGTTCAATGAACTGGAACCTGTTTCTGAACTGATCTGACATTCATTCAGACAGATACCAACAGCCCCCTCTCGGAGCAACCGTCAATGAAATTTGTACTCTCAACGATGACGCTGTTACTGCTTATCGCTCAAACGGCTTTGAGTCAGGCGCCCCTGATACCCATGGGCCTGGCCGATGATACCGCCCCGTTAACACAGCTCACCGAATCGTTGGCCATTGAAAAAGTCTTCACCGATTCGACATTCACCAAGTCGCAAGTGTTTGATGCGGACTATCAGATTCACGCCAATGCAATGTGCATCAAAGCCAAAATCAAGCAACCTGTCACAGAAGCAGTTTGGTTGAATTTCAAACTTGAATCACATGTATTGCCACAACTCACATCAATCAATCAGGCGATTGCATTGACTGTCAAAGCACCTGCCTACACGCATCTTTCGCTGGTTTTCGAGGATGCCAAAGGTCAGCGATTTGCTGCCCGTCAGTACCGTCAGCGATTTGACAATCAACCGGCACATGCCATGGGGTGGCTTGATTCTTTCCTGCAGCAAGCCGATTCGAGCAAGCGTTTTGAATCTGCGATTGCATTTCCCGTCCGGTTCACAGCCATCCAATTACGGTTCCCAGAACAAATGGATTTGAATCGTAAACTTGAATTTGAACTCAAAGATTTCGCAGTCGTTCAATGCGATGTTCCCAAACAGCAGATTCAAGCCAGCGCACTGCCCAAAGCCTTTGCCAATGTGTATCAACCTGGAGATGAGATCAGCCTGCATGCCTCAGTCCCCAAAGGACAACTGCATTGGCAATGGATGGATGGCTTGAATCAGATCATTGATCAAGGACAAACCAGCAGCCCACTGAAGCTCCAACGCAAGCTCGATCAGGTTGGTCATTTCTCCCTGGTTTTACAGCAAATGATCCAAGGCAAACGTGTAGACACCCGTCGCCTGCATCTTGCGGTTTTGCCCCCTGCCACCCGTCAACCTCACGAGCGCATCGGCCTATGTGCTCATTTCGAACGCGCGTATTACACGCTTGAAGCCTTGGATCTTTACAAAATCCTGAACCTCAACAAGAACCGTGGCGATATGCCCTGGCATGCCATCGAAAAGCAAAAAGATCAGTTCACCTATCACCCATATGCCCAGAACTTTCTCAAGCAAGCCAAAGCAAAAAACATCCGGGGCTTGACGATCCTCAACGGGAAACCTGATCACTACAAGCATCTACAAGCCGGTGATCCCGAACTGGCCCAAGCCTTTTCAAACTATGGCCTGAATGTCATTGACACGCTAAAAGGTTATGGCAGTGATTTTGAACTCTGGAACGAATGGTCACACGGCACTGGGAAAACAGGCAAAAAAGGACAGACGCCCCAAGCCTATGCAGACATGGCAGCCATTGTCATCCCGATCATTCGATCACAACATCCCAATATTTACCTGGCATCACTTGGCGGGGAAAATCCATATCGTTTCTATGACAACATTGTCCAAATGCTCAAGGCCGGTGCTGCCAAAAACTCTGATGCCATTTCACTGCACCCCTACCGCCAGCCCTATTGGCCCGAAAGTGATACTGCCAACGCCGGCAACCCAATGGATCAACGTATCCTGGAAATGTCCCAACTAAGCCAATCATATGGTGGCCCTGAAAATGTACTCATCTCCGAGTTGGGGTATCCCACCCACCGACTCACCAACGGCGTGAGTCTGGCTGAGCAGGCGCGATACACCATTCGCTGCATGGCCATGCTTCATGCCTTAAAACAAGTCGATTGCGTTTACTGGTACAGCCTGCGTGATGAAACAGAAATCAAACTTCGCGGCCACTTCAAACAAGGTGTCGATTATTCGCAGCGATACTTCGGCCTTTTTTACAGTAAGGAATTCGGCTACCAACCCAAACCCGCAGCCGTTGCCTTGGCCATGTATGCACGCCTCACCAGCGGTTGCACATTTGAACCCATCCAGCGTCTGGAACAGGACATTTACCGCGTGCCGGTGACGCAACCGGATGGCAAAACGTTCTCGATTTACTGGACGACATCCTTTGATCCACGAAGTAAGACATTGCCCAAACAGCCCGGCAGAATATGCAACCTGATGGGCACCGATCTGCCAGCCACGCAACAGATCACGATTACCGTCGATCCGATGTATGTGTTTGATTAATGCAACAACTTCATGATGACGTTGAGCATGATGATCCCAAGCATGGCCAGAACCAGACGATTGAGCCAATGATTGGGCAGGTGTTTGAGCAGTTTCATGCCGATGAAAATCGCGGGGATGACGACTGCCGCCGCCATGCCGTTGATAGCCCATTGTTCAGCGGTCAACGTGTCCTGCCACAGCAAGGAAATCACACGGCAGACGGCTGACATGGCAAGCAGAACCTGCACACTCACGACATACGCAAACCGGTCATAGTGACGTGATCGCACATAGGCTACCAACGGTGGTCCACCAACGCCGTACGAGCCTGAGAGTAATCCCGCAAAAGCGCCCATCGGTGTTCCAAGCCAGATATGATGCCAGGGACGTTGGGTGATCCGACTGCCCAGTAATGCCTGAAGCAATGTCATCAACAGGATCAACGCCAAGATGCCATTCATGACTTTTTCGTTGAGATAGCTGACGAGTAGCACCCCAACCGGCGTACACACAACGGCTGCGACGGCAGCGAACTTCAAGTGATCCCAGCGCAGGTGCGAACGTAGCCGCCACCCCAGAATCACATTGATCGTCAGGGCAGGGACCACGTTAAACACCACGGCAGTTTTGACGGGAAGCGATAAACTCAGCAGACTCACCAGCACCAGGCCAAAGCCAAAGCCCGTTATCGACTGGACGATGCCAGCAAGAAAGACCACCAAGAGTATCAAAGCCAACTCAGGCACAAACAGGTTTCTCCTGCAGGATCGCTTCAATGGCATCAGC
>JBICHS010000314.1:0-7483 GCA_043101135.1 Phycisphaeraceae bacterium JB051 | reverse complement strand
GCATCCAGGAAGCGGGTGGGCTCGTTGATGATGTTAAAGTCTTTGGTAAGCCCCTGCGATTCAATGGTCTCAAACATTCCCCCAAAACCGCCCAGAGCTTTGAGACACAGATAAGCCATGAGGATGGTGATGGGAATGAGGATGAGGCTTTGCAGAAAGTCGGTGCCCATGACTGCCCAGACGCCACCGGACATGGAGTAGAAAAGGACAACAATGCCGACGATGACAATGATGAGTTTGACATCCAGCCCGAAGATGGTTGCGGTGAAGATGGCAAGACCGTTTAGCCAGATACCAGCCATGAGTAAACTCATGACCACGCCGATCCATGCGTAGAATTGCTGCGTCCGCAGGCCATAGCGTTCCTTGGTAACTTCCGGGCCGGTCGTTGCGCGAATCTGTCTGAACCAGGGCGCTAGAAACAGGAAGTTAAGCAGATATCCAAAAGCGTTGGCAAAGTAAATCACCACCACGGACCAGCCGGCTTCAAAGGCGACACCCGATGCAGCAGTGAATGTGTAAGCAGAGAAACCGGACATGAAGGCTGAAGCACCAACAAGCCACCAAACGCCTTTGGAACCGCCGCGGAAGTAATCCGCATCATTGCGGTTAAACCGTGAAAACACGGCTCCCATGGCCATGATCAAAGCCAGATAGGAGCCGATGATAATCCAATCAATGACGAGAACCTGTTGCACAAATTATCTTTCCAAGTGTCAATGCACTACTGGTTGACAGGTGTTAGAGCGCGACTTAATAGCGATCCCAATAATCGTCGGAGTTGTTAAGGAAAGGCTCAACGGTATAGGGGTTGGTTTCGGGTTGCAGATCAAGATCCACGCCCACGAGCATGGGCTGCGGCGCCTTGACGGTGGTGGCATGCCCATCACCCCAGGACACATTTACCGAACTGCCATGACGCACTGCAAGCGGCCCGACGGAGGGCCGAGCGCCCGGCCCGGGAAGTGTATCACTTAACAGCATCCAGCCGCGCGAGACATTCGTCCCATGCCAGGTGTCAGCCATAACAATGGTTTGGCCGGGCTTGATCAATTCGTTGATCTTGGCAGACGGACCATAAAGAAACTCAGGCACATCATTCTGAAGAAAACCATAGTCTTTACTGGTGGCAATGTTGTCACGGTTATAGCCATAGTCGACATACCGCCACGAAGACCAGGTCGGCCCATTATTCTTACTTTTGGTGATCAGGTCTTCGCGGATATTGCTCTGCTCATTGGTCGGGCAAAGCATCAGCTCCGCACTGGTCAGATAATTCTTGGCAACCAGAAGCCCGGGCCAATAAGCCTGATCACCGGAAACGCCCAGATACGCTCGCAGCTGCGCGACCGGGAAGTGACCTTTGAAATCCCCTTGATACATGGAAGTGACCAAACCCATTTGCTTGAGATTGGTCAAACACTGCACATTCCTGGCAGCAGCACGTGCCTTGGACAGTGCCGGCAGGAGAATCGAGATCAACAACGAAATAATGCTGATGACCACCAACAGTTCAATCAAGGTAAACGCTCGGGCCATTCGATTCGACATGCCGTTTCCTTTCCATATCCCGGATCGGTTGAGTTCAACCCAATCCCCATACATACCACCCCGTCCAGGCCAAACCCCTCACTGGCCTCAATGGGACATCCAGATCATAGGACTGCATACATCGCAAATCAATCTCTATTGGCAATATTTTAATCTCAATATGCCATTTTGAGATAAATATTGACTTTCAATCGTGATATTGGACGCTAAATAACGGATATCGAGCAAAAGACAGGATTAATTGCGTATACGCAAAACAACTTTCATTTGTGCGGTTAGTCTGATGAACGCGAAGGCGCAAAGGCCGCGAAGGACACGAAGCAACATAGCCAGGCGATGGGTTTGGACAAAGCGTCAATGTCTGAAGTCACACAGATATGCTGCAAGGATAATGGGCAAAGTCGGGCAGATAGACGATCAGTCATTGACATCTCTGTCTTAGCTTTGTGACCTTCGCGCCTTCGCGTTAAAAAAATGTCCACCATTGGACATGCGATTCAAATCCGGCGCGAAGCACCATTCAACCCAGACAAACATCCAGCGTCACCGGTTGACCTGCGGGGACGCTGACCTGCAGCAGCGCACTGCCATCGATTTGAGTCAACGTTGCAGACGCGCCGTTGACGGTTGCCTGCGTGATGGGGCGCTGCGATGCAATGCCGATCACGCCCCCATCACGGAGCTGCCATGTGAAGCGATTTTCATCATGACGTATTTCGGATGTGATCGCTGCTGAGCCGTTGTACTTATCCAACAACCCGAGCATGGCAATACCGTCAGCCATCGGCGCGATCGTCAACAACTCAAAGCTGCGGAAGTCCAGCGTCATGTCATGTGACGCACCGCTATCGACAATCTCAAGCTTGCCTGCCTGGTGGTGATAGATCGCAACATCACCCGCTTCAATGCCCGGCACGTCCGAAGCGCGATAGCAATCGGTGATGCTTTGGCGCTGGGATTCTTCTTCTGCCCAGAGACAATGGAACAAGCCCAACATGCCGACCTTGCCGTTACGGTTGGTGATCTTGAGCAGTCGGGCCTGGGTCTGGTAGTCAACGAACAAACAGTCTGCAGCAGGCAATGCAGGCTCAGCGCATCGCAGGACGCGGCCGTCAGCGGTGCAGAGCTTGCGGAGGATGTCAAAGTTTTGCTCACCGGGTTTGTCCGAAACATAAACCGGACTGCCACTGATGGCGCGCGAGGCTGCATGAAACGCGCCGGTCTGGGCACCACTCCAGAACATGTCCCAATCGGGCAATGCAAACTGGCTGGTCCAGAGATTGTTCATGGTGTTGTAAAAAATATGACACTGATGCGCACCATCACGCTTTGGGAAATAGTCATCGGAGTTTCGCCAGACGGTGGTCGCGGACATGTTGTAAGCCACATCATTGCGATTGCACATGCAGTGAATGGTATTGCCTACAAAGTGCGTCCATGCAGCGCCCTGGTAGGCCTGCTGTGAGGCTTTGACCATCGCTGCTCGCTGCTTGTCGTCTGATGCGAAATAGGCCTGGGCATTCTGGTTGTCGACCTTGGTCATATCGACACCCTGCTGGCGGAGATAGGTGTAAAAATCCTGGTAAAACCGGGCGATATCCTGCGTGGTTACGCCATGGGCATGGGGCATGGGCTCACCATCATGACGACGCAGCGGGTCCGCGGACTTGCGTACATCATAGGTCTTAGCAAGCTTGCCCTCGGGACTCACCCCCTGCCAGTAACCTGCAAGCGTGTGCCAGATGCCGAAGGTCTTGACGCCGAAGTCCGCTTTGACCTGCTTGATCAAAGCGCCCAAGCCTCCGGGGAACTTCTTGACATCCGGCTCAAAACCGGCCAGTTGCTTGGCATCATCCAACGACAACCATCCATCATCAAGCACCACCAGCGGCGTCTTGAAACCGGCCTTGGCAAAGGTCGTCAAACCTTCAATGAGTTTGTCACGATTGACCTCATGGTAAAACGCATCCCACGTGCACCATCCCATTAAATCCACAAACGACGGCAGCGGTTTGTCTTCACGCAGCCTGAATGTTCCCAGTGTTTGTGAAGCAACACGCACCGCATCATGAAACAGCGCATACGGATCATCACCCGTTGCAATCACCATCAATGGACCATCAACCGGCGATGCATCAAGTTCCAGATTCAAACACAAGCCCTGCTGCCCATCACCAACCAGAAACGCGCGAAAGCCTGTCCCAATCAGTGGAAGGATCAAGTGAAATTCACCCGAATCATTCTGCCAAAGCAGGCTCATGATCTGCTTGTCGATCTTGCCAAGATCCGCAGCATTGAATCCGACCTCAGGGCGAATCCAGAATGGGTTGTACTGCACCAGCGCATTGAAGTGTTTGAGCTGCGGCAGGTCCAATCCAGACAGCGATGCACCGGGAACCGTCTCCTTGCCATGCGGGCCGGTGACTTTGTCATCAGCATGCTGTGATGCAAATGATTTGAGCGATTGATTCAGTCCAACAAGACCAATTCGCGTTTGACCTGCCACCGGCGTGATGGACAAGTCTTGAGGGATATTTAAAACAGACGCAAAGATCGAATTGGACATGGCATTTACCGCAAGCTTGAAGATTCCAGAACATGAGCAAACCCCATTGAAAACAGTGATTCAACGCGTTTGCCCAGACTGGCAATGATAGCGGTTTTTGCAGCGGCTGTCTTATGGCTTTGCTTGTGGGAACGGGCTGGCCATGATCCGGGCGATCGGGCCCCAGATATCACTGTAAGCACAGGAATCAAAATCGGTGGGCCGTTTGTCCTTGGGCAATTTTTCCGCAACCTTCCTGGGCAAAGGATGCGGGTGACGCGGGTTGTTCTCAACGCGCTTTAACGCCCAAACCATCCAGCCGACATCCTGTCGTGCAAAGACGCCAAGAATCCCAGCCTGAAACTCACGACAAACCGTCTCGTCATGATCCCACCACGACGCACCAAACTCCGTACACATCACCGGCACGTTGTACTTGTCCATGAAATCCACAATGTGCTTTTGCACGATCGGTGGGTGATTGTCCGTTGGGTAATCATGAAACGCATAGACGGTGTTATTCTGCGGTGCATCAAAAGTCTGCGTGTAGCCTCCCCAGGTCTTATCCAACGCTCGCGCGTGTGACCAATCACATGTGCCTACAAAAAGGATATGCTTCTGATCGACTTTGCGAATTTCTTCACGTGCCTTGCTGTAATACGCACGCACCAACGCCGGCTCGATGTCATGCGGCTCGTTACAAAGTTCATAGCCCATCACGTAGGGCTCATCCTTGTAACGCTCTGCAACCACGCCCCAACGATTGGCCCACTCGGCAAGGCCTTCATCGCTCCAACGCTTGAGATTCTTCTGGTTTTGACGGGCTTTGGCTTCATCAACCTGACCGGTGAAATAACTGTGACAATCCAGAATGACATAAAGTCCATGACGCTTGGCAGCGCGAATGACAGGATCGACAAACGTTTGAAGGTGATGCTCCAAATCAATGGGCTCATGTTCACGGTTGTTGAAATACCGCAGGTAAAACGGCAGGCGAATGGTGTTAAGCCCCATCGATTTACAGAACGCGGCAACCTCTTCATCCTGCGCGGGAATCACGACATTGCGTGCATAGCCGACACCTGATGCGATGAACGGCTTGCTGCCCCCCTCGGCTTTATCCGAAGTGACAATGTGACGGCCTTTGACCGACAGCCAGAGATGATCCGTGCTGGCGGTGCTGTATCCAAAAACGTCCTGTGTGACGGACTGATCCATAACTTCATTTCCTTTACCCACGTGAGCAAAAATGCGATTCACAGCCTGCAAGCTCAACGGCGGATTTTGCCAATCCAGGGCATATTCACCATTGACTGCATCGACAACCTTCATGTGTTTTTTGCCAGCCGTATCCATGATTTTGACAAAGACGCGAGCGTTGTCATGCTGCGTTTTTCCCTTGATTTTCAGTGCTTTGAGGCTGTCCATCGGATCATTGGCAACATGCAGACTCACATTGCGGTACTGCTCAATGGTCATGGAACGAATCTGGAATTGGCAAGGGTTCTGCGTCGTCACAAGCACGCCTGCGACCTGATCGGCATCTGCCATTTCAGTCTTGGGATCAAAGGCAAAACGAAGCAGCATCCAACCCTCATCAAGCGGCTGCGCATCATCAAGCGATAACGTGTCAGAGTTGATGTATTGGCGTTGCCAGGTTCGCCAGATCATTTTCATTTTCCCTGGCTGATCTTTGCCAACGACTTTAAACACCAACACGGCGCGCATGCACGGGTCTGCCAAAAACGGCTTGGGGTCAAAACGTTGAGCAGAGCTGTAGTTCACACCACCACCACTGTCGGATCGCGTGCTGGTGATCAAAAGCGAAACGTCATCAGGCAGAACCTGACTCTTGCCCCCACGGATACCCGCGGTTTTGTGTTCCCATGGATGTGGATTGCCTGAAGCAAAAAGCGGATGGCTATTTGCGACGGGTAAGTCCCATGAATGCTTTTGCTGCGCGTAGCTTGTCTGAATCAGTGAAACGACAAGCAGAACCAGTACCGGTGACATCAAATGACGAACCATCAAAACATCCTTTAAAATCAGGGCAAAACGACACTGCCAACCTTGCAAGGTTGTTGCCTATTTGCATAGCTATTCCCAAAATGATTACTCGGGGCACACCACCTGTGGCTTGATAAACAATCTCACCGGCGCGCTCTGCGGGTGCTCGATCCGCCAGATCAACTGTCGGGCGGCATAGCATCCCAGGTCATGCAATCGCAGATCAATCGACGCAGGTCGGGGTTGCGTTTTAACCAGATGACGATCGCAGTTGTCACAGGAAATGATCGTCATGTCCTGCATCGGCGATATCCCATGATCACGCAATGCCGTGTAAATCTCCGGCAGCTGAAAGTCCGTGGGAACAAACAACCCATCGGGCAACTTCTTGCTTACGACCATCTGCTTGACAAGTTGCAGCGCCAATTCATGGCTTGGAACCGTGTGCTCTTCCTGCGGATCAGCAAGCCAACTCTGACATGACAATCCTGCCTGTTTCAGATACATCTCAAAGAACATCTGTCGCTCCGAGCAGGCCCGATGCGAAGGAAAGAGATTCATGTAACCATATTGCTTGACGTTCAGACTGTGCAGATGCTCATAAGCCAACCGCGCAACCGAAAGATTGTCGCAGAAAACCTCATCGCCAAATGCCTGACGAACATCGCCATGAAGCATTTGAATACACGGGAATGACTCAAGCTTGTCAATGTTTTCCTGTGGCACATCGCGAAGATCAGCCAGGACCAGAATGCCATCACAATCACGCTGGGTAAAGACACTGGGCAGGCTCCCATCATCGGGCATCCGCACCAACATCAATCGCAAATCGTTTTCCGAGAAGACGGATTCAAGACCATCGACAAAGCCCCATTCGTGGATCTCCATCATGCTCCAGCCGGCATAGACCAGCGCGACGTTACGCGTCTTGAAACACGCCTTGGCTGGGGGCTTGGGATTGAGTCGATAGCCCAAACCTGATGCAACCTTGCGAACACGCTTGGCCTTTTCCTCGGAGACCTTGGCAGAGTTGTTGATCACACGCGAGACCGTGGCCAACGAGACGCCAGCCTGCTCTGCAATGTTTTTGATATTGACGTTGGTCACAACCATCTCCAAGGACATACGAATTCAAACACAATCAACTCAACCCTATCAGTGGACTTTATAATACCATCCCGATTGCCCGTTCTTGCCCGTTGCCATAAATTCCTGCGAACGATGCGAAACGTGCATGTCCGCCCAAAGCAGATTCAAGCCCTTGGCATGACGTCGGGCGACCCGCTGATCCCATGTGTACGAGCCGGGATAGTACAGGTACATATAGTTGTAGGCATAGGAACTGGTGGTGGCAACGTACTGGTTCACATCCACCGTATC
>JBICHS010000313.1:0-2931 GCA_043101135.1 Phycisphaeraceae bacterium JB051 | reverse complement strand
TCTTGGTCTTCTGGTGGGCTTCTTTATCGCGTTGATGCGGATGAGCCCTTATAAAATGCTGCGTACAGTCGCATATTTTTATACTTGGGTGGTGCGTGGCACGCCTTTGCTGGTTCAGTTGATTATCATCTATACTGGTTTGCCCCAGCTTGGGATCAAGTTTTCTGTTCTTGAGTCAACCCTGATCGGGCTGGTGATCAATGAGGCTGCCTATCTGTCCGAGATCATTCGTTCGGGGATAAGTTCGGTGCCAAAAGGGCAAACCAATGCTGCTTTGGCCATTGGCATGACCAATATCCAGAAAATGCGCTACATCATTGCGCCGCAAGCCGCGCGCATTATGATCCCACCTCTTGGGAACTCTGTTAATGGCTGCCTCAAAACCACGTCAATCGCTTCAGTAATCTCTATGGAGGAGCTTCTGCGGCGTACCCAAGTACTTATTCAGGAAAAGTTTATGGTGCTCGAATTGTTCGTTGTGGCGGCGCTTTATTACCTGCTGATGACAACCATGTGGGATTTGGTTCAACGACGGATCGAACGTCATTTCGGACGTGGCTATGACATTAAAGCTGACACAAGTGAACAAAAATGAGGGACAGGATGATGGAACCAATGATTGTCATGGACAGTGTCAACAAATGGTATGGTGCGAATTTTCAGGTCCTTAAGGATTGTTCCCTTAATATTGCTTCCGGAGAGGTGGTTGTTGTTTGTGGGCCGTCCGGTTCTGGAAAGTCCACGTTGATCAAGTGTGTCAATGGGTTGGAGCCGGTTCAAAGCGGCAAGATAACGATTGAAGGCACTGAGGTGACAAGCGCAAAGACCAATATGCCGAAACTTCGGGCCCATGTCGGGATGGTGTTTCAGCATTTTGACCTTTTTCCCCATATGACCGTGCTCGAAAACCTATGTATTGGTCAGGAAAAGGTGCTTGGACGTTCCCACAAAGATGCTGAGGAAAAAGCCGATGCGCTTCTGGAGCGGGTGGGCATGACAGCACATGCGCATAAATACCCAATCCAGCTTTCCGGTGGACAACAACAGAGGATTGCAATTGCCCGAGCCTTGGCAATGGACCCGATTGCTATGCTGTTTGATGAACCCACATCTGCACTTGATCCAGAAATGATCAATGAAGTTCTGGATGTGATGGTAGGACTTGCGAAAGAAGGCATGACCATGATTGTCGTAACCCATGAGATGGGTTTCGCCCGCAAAGTCGCGGATCGAGTGGTGTTTATGGATGGTGGCGAGGTGATTGAAGACGGTCCAACAGCTAACTTCTTTGCTGCGCCGAAAAGCCAACGTGCAGTCGACTTTCTCTCTAAGATTTTGCAGCATTGAACATGCAGATACTCATTCCAAGTGATATCCGCTCTCATGCTGGTGCAAGCGCAAAATTGGGCTCTGTTCTGGTCGGCCTGGGCTGTTGTCACCCGTTGATTGTTGTTGATCCAGTCGTGTTTGACTTGGATCTCTGTGGCCCCGCCCTTGCGGACCTGAACGAGCGGAATATTCCCTTTTCTGTATATACCAACGTGTCGCCCGATCCAACCATTGAAGAGGCCCGTTCCGCTGCGGATTTGGCGAGACAAAACGGTGCCGACTGCGTCGTTGGGATCGGTGGTGGCAGTGCGATGGATATTGCCAAAGTCTCTGCGCTTTTGGCTGTGCAAGACGGGGATATCCGTGATTTTTCCGTGCCTCGTATTGTTGATGAACTGGCTCTTCCAATAGTGTGCATCCCAACTACGGCAGGCACGGGGAGCGAAGTGACCCGTGCGGCAGTGATCAGTGACGCGAGCACCCATGAAAAGCTGTTGCTTTTGGGGCGCGCCCTTTTGCCCAATGCGGCTATTCTTGATGTCGACCTGACCATGAGTTGTCCGTTTCGGGTTACAGCTGATAGCGGTTTGGATGCGCTGTCGCATGCGCTCGAAGCTTTAGTCAATCGTCATGCAACGCCATTTTCAGACGGGGTGGCCTGCGAAGCATTGCGTTTGATTGGCCAAAACCTTGAGAGGGCAGCGCATTCACCTGAAGATAGGGATGCGCGGCAGGCAATGTTAGAAGGGGCAATGCTGGCGGGGATCGCAGTTTCACATACTTCAACAGCCTTGATTCATGGCATGAGCCGCCCCATCGGAGCAGCGTTCCATGTGCCACACGGCATGTCAAATGCGATGCTGATGCCCTTGATCACGGAATGGTCTTCCCACGCAGATCCGGCTTGCTATGCTCGTGCGGCGCAGGCATTGGGGGCAGGGGAAAACGAACAGGATTTGGTGCGCAAGCTGTCTTCGTTCAATGTCAGCCTTAAAGTTCCACGGCTGCGGGAACGTGAGTTTTCGGAACAAGAATTTCGCAAAAAAATTCCTGAAATGACGCGACAGGCTCTCATTTCAGGGACCCCGAGTAATAATCCACGTTTAGGCACGGCTGAGGAAATTTCAGCGCTATATCATAGTCTTTGGGATAGGGCTTGATCTATCAACGTCTCCGTAAGAAAGACATGTGCTCCGTTGCGTTTTGGAGCGCATGTCTTCATGCCTCTGCGAGCTGTTTTCGCGCAATTTCAGAAGCGGTGTCGATATGGGCGTGCACAGCCTCTTCAGCCGCATCAGGGTCGTTGGCTTTAATGGCTTCATAGATTCGAGTCATCTGAGCAAATCCTGCGCGATGCCGGTCTGATGTAGATAGGGTCATGCTGCGTAGTCGGCTAATTCTACCGTTGAGGCGATTGACAACATCCCACGAAATCTCATGCCCTGCTGCCGTAAATATCTTATTGTAAAACGCAGCGGAGGCTGAGAATAAAACTTGGGGCGAACCGCTTTCATAGGCGGCGCCAAGCGCGTCGAGAGCGACTTTCAATTCGGATTTGGTTTGAGTGTCGGCGCAAGCAGCACAATCTCTGGCCGCATCAGT
>JBICHS010000312.1:0-7273 GCA_043101135.1 Phycisphaeraceae bacterium JB051 | reverse complement strand
CAATTTCGTTATCAAATAAAGTGACTTTTCAAGACCTGTGAATAGGCGTGGGATGATTGTGCTGTTGGGCTTTACTCGACCAGTGAGCCATTGCCGTTGCTGTCATACACGTAGAGTTCGCCTTTGTAATCGTAAACGTATTGAGGCTGGACATTGGTTTGGGTTCTGAGGTATCCGGGCAACGCACTTAAGGCATGACCGTCAGCAAAAATCACATTGCAGTTGTCCTGGTGCTCGGTTCGCAGCCGACCTCCCCAGTTGCTGGCACCATTGCGTTTGAAGTTACCAATCATGTGCCCACCACCATTGGGTGTTGAGGGATGTTTGGAAAGGCTGTCCCCAAAGAGTATTTCGCTGGATGGTTCGTGCATTTGGTTGTGAACATTCACGCCGATGACCAGTTTGTTGTTGGCACTGGGAACCCCGGGGTTAAGCGTGAAGCCATGGAAGTAAGTGCCGAAACCATACTGCTTGTCATAGCTGTTGGACAGGTAGGCAGCGTAGGAGATATTAAAACCAGCGGAGCTCGTGCTGTTTGCGTCCGTTGCGTAATAATCGCTCTGCGGGCAAACACGGACTTGTGGCGTGATGTAGCGGGTCCCGCTGGGAACATCGGTGATGCTGTATCCATAAGCCAGGAAATAGGCCCAGAGCTTGATGTTGCCCCCTTTGGTGCGATAGAGAATCTGGTGTTCGTTCGAATCCGTCGCATAGGTGAACGCACCGACCGCACACTGCCTCAGATTGTTCAGACACATGCTGGTTCGTGCGGCCTGCCGGGCTTTACCCAGTGCAGGCATGAGCATGGCGATGAGTAATGCCACAATCGAAATGACAACCAACAACTCGATCAGGGTAAATCCAGGCTTATTCACCGTTCTTGTGTCTGGGATCATGTCGTGATGCTTTCAAGAAGTCGGCTTGCGTATTTGTACAATAATTGTATTCTTTAAACAAAGAGCTTGTCAACCAATTTCACAACTATTTTTTGCACTAGATGTCGCCTGGAGACAAAACAATTCCATCCCTGCCACACAAGATGTTTTCCCCCAACGACATTGATGTACAATGTCTCATCCGGATGATCACATCGATTCAACGATGGGTTTGAGAGAGAATAGAAAAGTTCACATGGCAAATCGCACACGATACACACAGATCGCAGAACTGCTTCAACGACGCATTCACCAGGGCGATTACAACGGCAAACCCTTACCGTCTGAAGAATTCCTGGCCATGGAAACCGGGGTCTCACGCATGACGGCAAGGCGCGCGATTCTCCACCTGATGGACCAAGGCATCATCACCCGTCAGCCCGGCAGCCGTGCCGTCCCCAATGACAAAAACAAGTCCATCCTCCCAAGCCTGGCCATGCTCACGCCTGCATGTTCCAGTGAATCAATCACGCGCTGGCGGTATGACATTGAACGCACTGCCAACGACATGAACCTGCGCGTTCGTCCCGTGGAATATGTTCATGAAGATGATCCGAGTATTCGCGAAACGCTCGATGAGTATCAAGGCGTGTTTTTTGTTCCCACGGCCAAGCTGCCCAAGCTCATCGAAACATGGCAGGACTGTCGCGCCAAACTCATGTGCATCTCAGCTGACCTGACGCATCTGCAGATTCCATCCATCTGGGACTTCCCCCCACAAGGCGCGGATATGGTGCTTGAGCATATGTATGAAATGGGTTGCCGCAATGTCATGTGTCTGAATGTTCAACCCAATGACACCGTGATCAATGCATGGATTGACAGCTATAAACGTTGGGTCAAACGACATAACCTGACGCTGCATCTGCATGACACCCCCCGTGCCCTGCTTAGCCAGGGTGCCTGCGAAGAAGCCACCAGCGAATTCAAGAAGAACCCCGGCAAGTACGACGGCGTCTTTGCGACAACCTTACCCGCAGCCCTGGGCTCGATTCGTGCGGCTCATAATTGTGGACTGAAAATCGGTAAGCAAATGGCGGTCGCCACCATTGACGGTGGTGTCTTTTTCAGAGAATACCTGCCGAGTATCACCTGCGTGGACGCGCCGGATCTTGTCCCAGTGATCAAGCGTGCGATCCAGTGGATGCTCGGCCAATCACGCACCAAGCAAAACCCCGGCATGCTCGTTCCCGATGAGCTTAAACTTTACAAAGGTGAGTCAACAGTGGGCTTTGCTTCGACGCCACGCTAAAGCAACTCAAACCGCCTGAGGCAATAGCGGTCTTGCGTGATAGGTCTGCATGAACTGCGTGGTCGTAACGATGCGGTTTTGATCCAGCTCCCCTGCCATCACACGTCGTCCCAGCTCGCATGACTGCTCAGCCAGAATCCCACAACGCACCGGCATGAGTTGGGAGGCAATCGGTGCAGGCATCTTTCCGGTCTTGATCATGTCCACAAACGTTTGACAAAAACCAAGCTGAATGGAGGGGATATCCAGTTCCAATTCATGTTCGCCCTTGTCATCCGCCCACTGGATCACACGAGCGCGATCCGAGCCGACATACACATCACCCACAACACCACTGATATGGGCACAGGTAAAATGCGCGGACTTCTCAGTAATCTGAACCGGTTCAATCCACTGCACACCTGCACCCAGCAGGCCTGCGAGAAACTCCCAGCCGTGAACGCCGTAGTAAAACCGCGGCATCGGTGCGTGGACTGCAAAATGCGTCAGATTGCTGATGTTGATCGTCGATGCTGCTTGCTGTGTCGGCAAACACCATCGCCAACCCGAGCCGGTCATCACCAGTGAACCGGTCTGCTGCTGAAGTGCAATCAGTGATTCAACGTCAGCCACGCTCCCCACCGTTGGCTTACACATGAACACAGGGACATTGCGTTTGATCAATTGGGCAGCACGTTCAAAGCGTTTGTTCCAATCCACACCCAAGACCATCACGCCGTCAACCATGCCTGCCAAATGCTGGATCGACTCAGCGACCTGACAGTCAAACATGTCAGCAAACGCGGCAATCTCCGAGGCATCGCGTACATCACCGTGATCAAACACCGCGGTCACTTTGACATCAGCCATGTCGTTTAAGCGTTTGGTAAATGCCAGCGCGTGACCGGTATCCAGATCCATCAAACCAATACGGATCATGGGAGCACCTCAACTTCTCGTTTTTCCTGTGATTGGGGATGTCGCCCCGCTGCCTGCATCAGACAATTCACTGCCTGACGATGCGCCGGACTCACCGGCATGCCGTAGAGCACCGGGTCATCGGTCTGTTTCATTTGATCCAGTAACCGCCCCGCCAAATCCTGACAGATCGCGGCATAGGCAGCATCATTGGCAAGGTTATTCACTTCAGCCGGATCGTTTTGCAAATCGTAAAGTCGCAACGGCGGATGACGAAGCCCTGCCTTTTCCATCGAGCCATGCACCTGGCTTTGGTGAAGCCACTGCTGCGTCGGGTCCATCCACGCACGTGTCGCTTCAAAGCTTGCGATGAGCTTGTAACGATTCGTTCGGATACATCGCAAGGGATCGTAATAATCGTGATACGTCATCTGAGCATAGAGTTCTTCACGTGCCGGTTCCTGGTTGAACATCGCAGCTGCATGACTCACGCCCTGCACGGCTTGCGGGACAGCCAGCCCAACCAACTCGCAGATCGTTGGGTATAAATCGATCATGCTCATCAAGCCGTTGTAATCCTTGCCTGCCTGCGTGCCAAGCATCGGGCCTGACATGACAACAGGAACTTCAAGGCCCGGATCGTAAAGCGTGCACTTGGCGCGGGGGAACGGCATGCCGTGGTCCGCGGTGAAGATCACCAGCGTGTTACCTGCCATCCCGTGATCGGTTAACGACTGAAGCATCTGCCCGACGGCTTGATCCGCCAATTGCACCGCTGCTTGAAACTCACCAAATTCCTTACGGGCTTGCGGCGTGTCACTGAGAAAACCGGGGACCGTGACCTCCTGATTCGCATCACCAAACCCTTGCGTGAACCCAGTGGGGCTTGCTGGATCGCGATGCGGTTCAAAGAGTCCGACCTGCAGGTAAAACGGCTTGTCGCTTGCTTTGTGTTCAGCGAGAAAACCATCAACACTGTCAGCGATATCCATACAGCTCACACCTGCAAAATCATGCCCGGGGCAACTGGCAATGCGATCATCAAAGCCCAGTCTTGCAGTGCGATTGGCTTCGTGCTGCAGGCCTGCAAGCACCGTGTGATAGCCCTGTGAGGATAGGTATTGGGGCAAGGTCAACTGCTCATCCGTCAGGTCCCATGCAAAGCGGCCATGCGTTAACCCCAGGACGCCCGTGCAATGCGGGTGGCGACCGGTGGTGATGGCTGCTCGTGCCGGTGAACACTGCGGCGCTGCTGCAAAACTTTGCGTAAAGCGAAGGCCCTGCTGAGCAATCGAATCGATGTGCGGCGTTTGGACCGTGTCAATGCCATAGCATCCCAGGTATCGCCCCAGGTCATGGCAAGTGATCAAAACAACATTCACGGATTGGCGCTGTATCACTTCAAACGTCCTTTACTCACTTGGCTTTGAACAAGCCCAGGTCAGTCAGAAACGCATCGGCATCCGTAATGGATTTCTGATGATCTTCCATCTGACCTTTTTTGGCATTGAAAAAACCGTGCTTGCGACCGTCATAAGCCATGAGCGTTGCGTTGACGCCCAGGGCTTTGAGTCCGTCGACAAATTTCTGTGCGGTGGCAAATGGGACAACCGGGTCTGCCGTGCCATGTAAAACCAATGTCGGGGGTGCGGTCTTGCTCAACTGATGCATGGGGCTTGAGACGGTGGGATCGGCAATGCCTGCCGTCGCATAGTTCTTACGGGAACTGCAGAACTCAGGCACGTCAAGCACTGGGTTATAAAGCACCATCGCATAGGGCTTGACCGCAAGCGACTTGCTGCCGGTCTGCGGGTTGGCACACAACGCGGTGGCTGCTGCCAGATGCCCACCTGCTGAACCACCCATCAACACGATCTTGCTCGGGTCAACGCCAAGGTCAGCCGCGTTATCAAAAGCCCATTGGTAGGCGGCCTTGGTGTCAGTGAGACAATCGTTGACATTGGCTGCCGGCTTGACTTTGTTATTCAGAAGTCGGTATTCAAAACTCATGGTCACCATGCCATGTTCGCGTGTGAAATATTTGCACTGTCGACCGAAATGCCCAGGCGTTCCCTTCAACCAACTGCCCCCGTGATAGCAGACCAACGCAGCTCGTTGATCGCCGGTCTTCCAGTCCTTGGGATAGTAGATGTGGACTTTAAGCTCAATGCCATCGACGGTGCGATAGACATGGTTGAACTTGATCTTCTGTTCGTCAGCTATCACCGTGACGGTCATCAAACTGACCAGCACGAAGAACCATTTAAATCCAAACTTCATTTGCTTTCCTTTACTGCACTGACCAGTTGGTTGCTGGTCATCGTCCCTGCGCGTTGAGCAGAGATTTCATATTCCGATGTTTGCCCGTTGAGAATCCGATGGACCTCGGTGAGCATGATGCTGGTGTAACGCCCACGGCCGGATGAGCCTGCAAAATGCGGGGTAAGCACCACGTTATCCAATTGTCGAAACGCACTATCCTCAGGTAACGGCTCGGTGAAATGGACATCAAAAATGCCGATGATCCGCCCCTTCTGCAATTCAGTGAGCAAGTCCGCTTCATGAACCAGACGCGCCCTGCCGGAGTTGATGATCACCGCGTTTTCCTGCATGGCAGCAAGCTGCGGTGCGCGGACTTTTTCGACCGTGTCTTCACGCAACGATTCACAGAGATGCACCACGTCACTGCGTTCAAACATCTCATCAAAGCCAACCTTTTCGACACCCAACTCAACGGCAACTTCCGGTGAAAGGTAATCGTTATGGACGATGATGGTTTCGGTCCCTAACCCTTTGAGCTTGCGGATCAGATGTTTGGCGACATCACCAAAGCCCCAGATGCCCACGGTCGCCTGATCCAGTCCTTTGATCCCGCCACCGGTGAAAGTTTTAAATTGCTTAACCGTGGAGCCAAACTGCGCGTTGTCCGTGAGCCGGCGAAGTCCGACCATCGTCATCATCAACGCATACTCCGCGACGGAATCAGCCATGTAGCGGTTACACGAAAGAAGCTTGATACCACGCTCAAAGATCGCTGGTGATGCAATGGGTTCGACACTGCCTGCAGCATGTGCAATGACTTTGAGTCGATCATTGGTTGGCAACAGCTCCTCGGTGAATCGTGGTGCGCCCCAACTGGTGATGACTGCATCAACCTCTTGAAGCAGCTTGGGCCAATCACCAGCGGGAACCTTGTTGCCTTGGGCGGTGAGGAAAAATTCAATGCCCAGATCAGTTGCCAGTTTTTCAGACTTGGCATGCCAGAGTTGTTGACGACGATAGTCGTCAGGCAGGACCAGACAAACGCGCGTGTTCATACGTTACCCCTTTCAAAGTATGCATCAGACAAACACATTGTACTTTTCAAGGGTAACATTGAATCAATCTCCGAGTACAACCATGGCTTCACAAATGGAGTTCCAGTTATTCTGCGTGTTGCCGTTGCTGGTGATGCGGACATAGCGCACATCGACTTGATCAAAGCCGAAGAACTGCGGTTTGTCCTGCGGGGTATCGCCCGAACTTTTGCCATCAAAGACCTGCTTCCAATTTTTGCCATCCACTGAAACATCGATCTTGAAAATGGCTTTACGGGCTTGCGAGCGATACCAGACGATATCCAAACCTTTGACCGGCAGGACGCGCCCCAAGTCCATGGCAAGTTCAATGCCCGTTCCCTGAGAAGCAAAGTACGTGCTGATATCACCATCTGCTGCATCTTCTGCAGGGTGCCCGACGTTGGGATGACTGGTACGAATCCGACGGTAAAACGGGAAGTGCTTACGGCTTTGAGGATAGTTATCCAGATAGACAGCATTGCCCACAGATAAGGCTTTGGGCTTCATCTGCAGGAAACCTGCGAGAATCTCCAGGGGGAGATTGACGTGATCGCCCTGCCATTTGAGTGGTTCGTCCAGTTCCATTTTCTGCCCATCAATCCCGCAAAACGGCTTGCCGTTAAGACAGCGCAGTTCCGTGTTGTTGTGGTGAACCAGAAGCAGCTTGTCATTGATGCTGACTTTGGCTCCAACCGCTTCAAACACAGGCAATGCATCCACAAGCGTTTGCTTTGGGGTAAAGACCAGCTCTTTGACGGGAATGCGTTCACCATTAATGATCACACGAGGTGCCTGCAGCTTGCCGGTGTTCACGGGTTTGATGTCGCTGTAATCAGGTTTGTCGACGTATG
>JBICHS010000311.1:0-15420 GCA_043101135.1 Phycisphaeraceae bacterium JB051 | reverse complement strand
CCCAATGCTTCCCTGAGAAAGGATCAGTGCCATGGAAGCTACTGAAGCTACAAAAACCAAAACTGCCAAGAAAGTCGAACTGATTGTCGAGTCCATTTTGGGATTGGCCACCGTCGCCGTCCTGAGTTTCTTCATCGCCGTTCAGGCTGGCGCGTTTGACCAGTCGGACAAAATTGCTGAATACGGCAAACCGCTGACCGGCAACGACGTGGTCAAGATGCTCACAAGCAATGAAGGTGAACTTCGCGGCCGTTACCAGAACTATGACAAAATGCTCTCTCGTGCCAAGGAAGTCGGGGCCCGTCCCTTCTTCACCGCAGCCAAGGCCGAGGAAAACTAAGTTTTTTTAAACAACCTTAACAACAGACAGAAACATTCCAGTACGAAAAACACCTGGAGAAAGGATCAGTATTATGGAAACTCCCAACATTATCGAAGAAACCGAAGCCCCGATCACTCCCAAGAAGTCAAGCCGCGTTGAAATCATCGTCCAGTCCGTCCTGGGCGTGGCGATCATCGCCGTGTTGACCTTCTTCACCGCTGTGCAGATGGGTGCATTTGATCAGTCCGCCAAGATGGCTGAATATGCCAAGCCCCTGACCGGTAACGACGTGGTCAAGATGCTCAGCCGAAACGAAGACACGCTTCGCAAAAGCTACGCCAACTACGACCAGATGATGGCTCGTGCCAAGGCTCGTGGTGCAGAAGCTTTCTTCTCTGCCAGCACCAATGTTGAAAACTAATCATCACTGACAGTGATCCAGCCTCAACCTGTAACACGAGCTGTTTGGTGTTACCGGGTAAAGGCAAGATCGCTGTCCCCCCCGCGGATCATGTCCTGATGTCTTTGTTGATCAGGATGTGATGAAAACGAAAAATCCACCATTCGCACGAGTTGAATGAGATTTTTGTTATGACCAGAAAGACAATGACTGACTGAGAAAAGCGTTTACGTACGCACCTCCGCGACGCTCGCCTGCCAGTGACTCCCCGGCCGCCCGCCCATCAAGCTGTCGGGAAACCATGGGTTGCCCAGGTCCGTCGCAATAATAAAACTTGCAAACGGTAGCTTAAAGTCATCACTGTTTTTTTGAGTCTTCCTCGTGCAGGTAACAGTTCCGCGGACTGCAACCTGGCGTGACAATAAAATGCCCTGCGTGCCAAAACACGCAGGGCATTTTTTATGCGCAGGATGCGTCGAGATGGTGCAGTTCGCCAGCGTCCCGTTGTGATGCAGTCAACGCGGTATGAGCCAACAATCAGAACATGCCCTCTTGTTGCTGATGGTTTACAAAACCTGAGTTTGGGATCAGTTTTTTTGAGTACACAAAGGCAGAAAAGGGACTAGGGACTAGTGTTCCATTGCATCTGTTTTGAAGGGTATCGTTCCAAGGCAACCGAGCCAAGATGACTCGGTGATATAGCCCGGTCATCTTGGCCGGGTCTCAAGCGTCATATTTCAGCAGCAAAATACTATTGGTGCTCCTAAAAAAAGCACCGGCTGTTATACCGGTGCTTGTTGAGTATTCGTCTACATGCCCAACGGGTTAAGCGCAATACTTATGCAAAGGGGTCCAACTGCGGCGATGTATTGGGCAGTATAAAACTTACTGCCACTTCCAACGATCACCTTTATTGCCATAGTAGTTGGTGTCTGCACGGAAAGCATCCACTTCTTCTTCGACCAGGGCAGCAACACGTCCATCGGAAAAAGCAACGTTGGCACCGCGACCATGTGTTGCATCAAAACGCGCGCCCATGCCGCAGGTGTCGGTGTTCCCGAGAAAGCATCGGGTGCTACCGGATGCCAGACGTGTCCAGACTTCACTGATCATCATGACATGACCGGGAATGTCTTCAATACGGTGTGGCTTGGTGACGAGTGTGGACATACTAGACCCGAGAATCGGGTTGCCGTTACTCGCGTCATAGCGGGGCCAGGGCGCTTTGTAACCATCGCCAAAGAACGTCCAACGTGAGTCGTTGATACCGTAACTGCGGAACGGGCGTGTATTGACGATGCGGTCAATGTTGTCTTCGGGACAACGAAAAACGCTCAGACTTGAGTGATTGTTATTGGTGATATCCAGCGGATCGCCCCCCAGATAATCAGCCATCAGTCCGCTCCAGTCGATGTTGCCAAAGTAATAACGGCTGTCAAAAACCAGCTTGGGCTGCGGGCGACTGTCGTTATCCATGCTGTAATTGACCATGCTGAGCATGACCTGCCTGAGGTTGGCTGCACACTGAATATTGCGTGCTGCCGATCGTGCCTTGGCCAAGGCAGGCAGGAGGATGGAGATGAGCAAACTGATGATGGAAATGACCACCAGAAGCTCGATAAGCGTGAAGGCTCGTGGGTTCGGACAAGAGTGTTTTTTTCGTAAACGCATGTTCTGTTCTCGCTTTATGCAATAAACCATATATCTGGCAATTTGCAACTTTCATTTGATCGTAGGCATGAATGCAATTGATTGCAACTTCGTTTGCAATTTTATTTTTGCCTGCCTATCATTTCCCGTAGCCTGATCCGAATCAGGTCGGTACCATCAAATCATGAACGAGATGAATGCGGATATGTCCAGCCAGCTTTCCAACCCGGTGACCATTGATGACATCGCCAAGCGCGCCAAGGTTCACCCTTCGACCGTGTCTCGGACCATGGCAGCGGACCCGGAAAAACTCACGCCTCGTCGTCGCAAGATTCTGGAAATGGCCAAGGAGATGGGCTACACCCCCAACGTCAATGCCGCCGCCTTGCGACGTGGCGCGTCGGATACCATCGGCATGCTTGTTGTCTCCAGCTTCCTCAAGTACACCACCACCAGCCAACTCTCCACCGCCAGTTACGCGATGCGTGCTGCTGCGGAAAACGGCTTGCGACTCATCACTGACTTTTACAACTGGGGAACCCAATGGACCCCCGAAGCCGACTTGCCCATTCCCCAGATTGTGCGCGAACGTCGCGTCGGCGGGATCATCGCAACAGGCACCTGGGCCCCATCACAGTTCAACCAGATCCTCTCATGGAAATTGCCGGCCTGCGTGGTCGGGCAATTGCAAAATGTCCCCAACGAGCTTTGCAGTGTCGGCATGAATATCAAAGCAGGCATGTATGAAGCGGTTCAATACCTTGCAGCGCTGGGACATCGCAAAATCGCTTTGATGATCGGTGGCCCCAAACACATTGCTCACGTTCAACAACAACAAGCCTTCGAACAAGCTACCTGCGAGTTTAGCCTGGCTGAAGGTGAACAGTGGCTGATCCACACGGATATCGATTCACCTCAAACCGCACGGCCATTGGCTGAAGGTTATCACCAGACACTGCAGTTACTCGACCGACCAGCAGACTCCCGTCCCACTGCCATCATCTATGGCAATGACACACTGGCGATCGGTGGCTTGCAGGCTGCAGCCAAACGCGATATCGATGTGCCCAGTGAACTGTCCATGATCGGCACGTCCGACACTTTCCTGGCAGTCGGTTCCGAGCCACAACTCACCAGTATTCACGAAGACCACCACCAAATGATGACTGCTGCACTGCGTCTTGTCGAGATGCAAATCCGAAACCAGAACATCCCACACAGACACATGCTCGTGGACTGCCCATTAATCAAACGTCAATCCTGTGCTCCACCGCCTCCCCGAAAGTTATGACAGGGATCAAGGAGTATTGGGATCAACCAATCAACACAAGCCGCCAGATGAGTGACCAATGGGAATGAGTCTGACGGGTAACTTAAAAACAAGAACCCATTTAAGCAGACACGTGAGTCTGCAACAACAAAACCATTGTCCAGACTGTTGTAAACAGTTCACATGCTTCAGACTTTGCGAAAGGTCCACTTATGTCGTGCGCTAAAAATTTTTCCTTATTCACTGTACTGATTGCCTGCCTGATCTCATGCACCACCGCATCGATCAACCATGCCCAGTCTTTACCCCTTGCAGGTCAAGCCATCATTGATTGGCAAGCCGGCCAACCCACCGCACCCATGCTCATTCAACATTCGGGCAAGGTGACCGACCTTGGCATCGAAGGCACCGTCAATGCTGACACCGATGACACCGCGTTTATTTCACTGCCGGTTGGCATGTTGGATGCTCATCGTCGATACCGTTTGACGGTCACCTATCGCGTGCTTGAAAGTCCTGCGGATTCTGAGAATGACAAAGCGCGTGGGTTCTTTGCCATGCGTACCGATACACCCAATAAAACATGGGTTCCTTCAACCTGGATTCGCGAAGCAAAAGATGCAGAGCATACGCGTGTCATCAACTATCTGCTGCCTGAAGGAATCACGGGCTACACGTTTAACATTGGCGTGGAACACGCTGGTCGCCTGCTGGTGACAGCGGTGAATCTCGTTGCCTTGCCACGTCTTGAAGATGGTGTTGTTCGTTCGACCAAGAACCTGCCGACCCCTGATTTCAAAGGACGTGCGTACGAACCCTTTGGCATTTGTCAGCACATTCCCTGGAAATATTTTTACAAGACGGACGAGCAGATCGACCAAGCCATTGCGCAGTTCAAACAGCTCGGCGTCCAAACCGCACGCACGGGAATCAACTGGGCTTCGCTTCAACCCAATGCCTCAGATCAGTGGAATCAGGACATGATCGCGCGGTATGACCAGATGATCAATCGCCTTTCAGAAGCACAAATCAAAAACCACATTATCCTGGGAACCAGCCCCAAATGGGTTTCATCCGGTGCCGACCAGAAGGACTTCTGGCGATACAAGCCCACGGACTTCGAGGCGCTTCGCGCGTATGTCCGCTTTGTCACCCGTCGATGGGGCAAGCACATTGACAGCTATGAAATCGTCAATGAGCCGGACCTGTTGGGCTTCTGGAAATCGTCCATTGAAGACTACATGCAGTGGGCCAAGGTGGTCGTCGAGGTCATTCGCGAGGAAGACCCCACCGCGGTGATTCTCAGTGGCTCGTTAACCGATGCAGCACTCTGGGGCCTGGACAAGTCCGACAGCTTTGCGTTTGACACCATGCTTGCCAACGGCTTTGGGGAACTCTTTGACGGCTTGGCGGTCCACACCTACACCCCCAACAAAGAATTGGCGGTCTATCAGATCAATCACTGGTATAGCAAACTCGTCAAAGCCGACCTGGGACACATGCCCATCTGGATCACGGAAACCGGGCAAAGTGCCTACACCAAACCCAATGGCAATACCGTCACCCAGCAAGAGCAGGCCCAGACCATACAAGAGACTTTCGACACACTGCTCAAGCATCCGGCTGTCGAAAAAATCTTCTGGTACAACTACCGCGACAAAGGCTTTCTCTCAGAGAAACATCCCCGCGAATCAGGCTTCGGTGTCGTACATGAAGACTTCAGCCCCAAGCCCGCATTTGAGATCTACCAGAAATATCCCCGCCCTTCGCAAAAACAATCCGACCTGCAACAAATGGCGGTGGATCGGGAAATTTTGTGCCCCAGCCCAAAACAGTAAAACCAATGCCCTGTTACGAATCAAGAGAGAAATAACACAAACAGCTTTATTTTGTATACAATATTTGATATTTTCATTTCACCGGTCTAGTATTTGTCAAGACGGTTTACCCGATACGCCATCTCAGGCATAGCTCCGTGCGTAGTGCGCTGCGATGTCGATCAGGGTAAATCAGTCCTCGAGCGTTCCCAATCCAGGTGTAGCGGGTTTGGTGCTGTCGAATGGGGCTTTGTCAAGGAGATTGAAGCAGGCGATGCAAGCATTGCCGATGGAAATCGACGCCGGCAAAGACACATGCAGCAAGACAAAACGCGACAGATGGATGGGGAACGCTCTATGGGTCACTGATGTCCAAGACGCAAGGAACGATGAAATGACAGATCGCAATCACAATGGTTTTACACTCATCGAGCTACTGGTGGTGATTTCCATCATTGCCTTGCTCGTTGCCATTCTGCTGCCGGCTTTGGGTAAAGCCAGAAATGCAGCCAAAGCGATGATGTGCCTTGCCAACCAAAGGCAGATCGGCGTGGGGGCATCGATTTACTCCAATGACCAGAACGATGGCATCCTCCCCTTCGCGACATCCAATGGCTGGTGGATCTCCATTCTCGAAAAACAGATGCCCACCGCCGGCCCCAGTTATGACTTTGAACGGACATCCCTTTTCCGCTGCCCGTCGCGAGACACATATCCCGCCAACGCTTTTCGGGCGTCCTATGGCATGACCTATGCCACCAACCGATTTGAAAACGCATACGGCAAAACCACGTCATGGCTCCCCAACTATCCGGGCAAGATCGGCCAGGCGCTGCACCCCAGCACCACGTTCTACATCGCCGACGGCAACGCATTGGCCTCCCAATCACTGGGCTGGACATGGGTCTTGTATCCCATCGGCAGCTACAACGCCTCCTCGGGGAATCGCATTGACGTAGACCGACATGATGGCACAGCAGTTGTCCTGTATTTTGACGGACATGCCACGCGCAACCGCGTTGATGCTGAAACCTCATCGCTGCCTTTTGCAGAACGCGAAAAATACTGGCGTTTTAACAACGATCAGTAAAATATCAATTCAAAAACAGTATCATCAAAAATAACAACGATTGGATAAAAACATTGCAGACTATGTTTGCCATGATCGCATGCCTGTTCCTTGCGACGAACACCGTGTCGGCGGAAAACTATTTCCGCTGGGAAATTGATGCACTCAAACCCAACACGGGCATCGCTGATCTATCCCCCACGCTCGATCGGCCGGCAGGTAAACAGGGATATCTGCAAACACAGGGTGAAGACCTGATCCTGCCCAACGGCAAAGCCATGCGCCTCTGGGGGACCAACCTGTTGTATGGCTCAACCATGCTCAGTCACTCCGAAACAGACAAACTCGCAAAGCGACTTGCCTCACTGGGGTTTAACTGCATCCGAATCCACCATGCCGACGCACCCCATGAAATGGGCGGATTCTTTCTTGCCAAATCTCGCACAATCAACCAACCTGTCACAAACCCCTGGGAACTGGACACCAGGCGACTCGATGCCTTGTTCTATTTCATCCATGCACTCAAACAACAAGGTATCTACACCGCATTGTCACTGAGTTCCTATCACGAAGTTATTTCAAAAAACAACCTGCCCAAACACCGCCTCAAGCAGCACCCCTACCCCATCATCGTTGCATCTGAAGAAGACGAGTATTTTCAACCCTACTGCCTGTTTGATCCGGGCATGATCAAACAATATTCAACGTTCCTCCAAACCATTCTGCTCAAGCCCAATCCCTATACAGGTCTGACATTGGCCCAGGATCCCTGTATTGCATTTATCGAAATCAACAATGAAAAGGGACTTCACCGCCATTGGGGATTAAGCCCCAACATGCCTGAAAAATACAAACGGGTCTATGAAGAAAAATGGCAAACCTATTTACGTGATCAATATCAAACAACCAGCAACCTGGCCAACGCATGGCAAGGCAATCACAAACAGCCCCAACACCAAAAGCACATTACCACCCAAACCAACGCCTCGATTCAAAAGCAATGGATCGCAACGAAAAACACCACGCTCATCAACACCCAATGGCGTGACGGCCCCGCAGCAAGATGGGTTCACATCCTTCGTGTCACCGCCAAGCAAAACGACCAAGCCATCACAAACAAACTCACCTTCGAACTATCCCAAGGACAAGCCGTCCAATTCCAGGCATTTGCATGGGCAACCTCAGCGGCGCAGCCTCGCCCAATCGCCATCACCATTCGTGACCAGAACAATCGTGCTGTTTCTCAAACGCAACGTATAGCTATCAACGCCAATCCTCAGACCTATGTTGTCAAACTCAATATCAACAAGGATTGTAAGCACCCCGTCCTTTGTATCGAACAATTACAATCTTCAACAACATATCAATTAGGCGATCTGGAAATCATCAGCCTCAACCATCTGGCTATCAACGCAAATATCGATTTCAAACAAGTCCCCAAACCCTATCAAACGGAACTCTCACAATACGGCCCCACTGCTCAGCGCGATGGTTATCTCTTTAAAATCGCATTGGAAAAAGAATACTTTGCTCACTTCAAGCAACTCTTCAAAGAACAATTCCATATCAAGTACCCCGTCGTCGGAACACAGGACACACTCAAGGCAAGCTGGCTGACCAACCAGGATATGGACATGACCGATTGTCATGCCTACTACTCACACAACGAGCCAGGCATCCTTTACGGATCACCCAATATCGCCAAGTCTCTGATGCCTGCCGGACGCCCGCGGCTACTGACAGAGTTTAACCATCTGGGGCAATACGCACCGGTGGACCGAATGACACTTGATGCCATCGGCGGATCGTTTCAGGGTTACAGTGGTTTGTTCCAATTTGCCTATTGTCATGGCTATTGGCAGACACGTCGCGTGCCTCGACATTGGAACATGCGATACAACCCTGCTGCATTGGTCTCATCCGTCCTGGGGTCGCTGATTTTTCGTAATCAGCTGATCGCGCCCAACGCATCAACGCGATATGAACATCTCACCAGCGAGCATTTTGCCAACGCCTTAATCCAAACCAACGGCAACCCGGACAAGGTCGACGCCCAAGCGCTCTTTGGGATGAACAAAGACCAATTTCTAACCCAACCTATACGACTCAATATCAATTCCAATGCCGTCAAAAAAAACGAACCAACCCAAGCGGCCCATCAAAGCAGTTTGTCCCTGAGTATCAAACAAGCGGATCACCCCATCCTCAAAATCAACGGCCCAATGCTCCAGGGCTTTATCGGCAACCCGTCTGTCAATCCGATTCAAACCGACCAATTAACCTTTAATATCAAACCCAACGCACTGGAATATGTATCCGTATTTGCGATCTCCCGAGATCAACTGCCCATTGAGAGTAGTAAGAAAATATTATTGATTGCTGTCGGTGATCAGAAAGTACCGCAAAGTATTAATGATTTACCCATCGATAAAAAATACACCGTCACCGAATCCATCACGGGTCATATCCATATCAAAACCAACAAACGTATTGTCAACCAATACGCGTTGGATGCCTATGGCCAGCGGACCCATCGCGTGCAACAAATGATCAAACCCGATACGGTGCGTACACCTGAACACACATACTCACTACAACTGACTACTCAAGCCAAGACGCTTTGGTATGAATTGGAATTGATGGATTAGATCAACCCCATACACATAAACAAAACAGGCTGTGGATGTTGAATCCACAGCCTGTTTGTATTTGATATTCAGTTTTCCAGACGCGCTAAACCGCAAGCGGTTTGAATGCGGTCAAGCGTTGATTATTATTTTCAACCTTGGGCGAAGACGGCGCCGGCGGCGGCGACGGCTGTGCCGGGTTTCACCTTGTAGCCTTGGGCGATCAATTCGGATTCGATGGCGAGCATCGTGGCGAGGATGTCACCGCCATCGACATAACCCATGTTGGAGATGCGGAAGATCTTGCCTTTCCAGGAAGCACCGCGACCGTCCTGACCGCCTGCGATGTGCACGCTGTGGTTATCACGGGTGCCGTTGCGGATGGCTGAATCGGAAATGCCTTCGGGATAGAACGCACCGGTGACCGAATCGCTGGGCGACTTACTGATGAGCTCAAGACCCATCGCAGTAAAGCCTGCACGTGATGCTTCAGCTAACTTGGCGGAGCGAGCCCACACGTTTTCCAGGCCTTCGTTTTCGATCATCTCAAGGGCGACGCGCTGACCGCGGATCAAGCTCACCGGCGGGGTGAAAGGCACATCGTTCTTGGCCCAACTCTTAAGCCACTTGCGAAGGTCAAGGTTGTAGTAACCACAGGGCTTGACTTCTTCCAAACGAGCCTGGGCACGCTTACCCAGACCGACAAAGCCAAGGCCGGGCGGGAGCATGAGGGCTTTTTGTGAACCGGTGACCAGCACGTCAATGCCCCACTCGTCCATCTTGACGGGAAGCGTGCCAACGGAGGTAATGCCGTCGACGATGAGCAGTGCATCGGTCTTGGAAACCACAGCGGCGATGGACTGGACATCAGCTGCGGTGGCGGTGGAGGTTTCACTGTTAACCAAAGTCACCACGGAGACATCGGGGTTGGCCTTGAGGACTTCCTCGACTTGTGCAGCGGTGACGGCTTCGCCCCAGGGGACGTTGAGCTTGATGTTTTCTGTGATACCGAGGGTGGATGCGTAGGTGTCGTAAATGTCCTGCCAACGTTCACCGAACTTGCCACCAGCGATGGTGAGAACTTTGGAGCCGGGCTTGACGAGGTTGATCTGGGCCGCTTCAAAGGAAGTCGTGCCGGAACCTGCGATGGTGAGAACGGGCTCGGATGTCATGAACACACGCTGCAGACGTTCGGAGAGTTCCGCGAAGATGGCTTGGAACTGCTTGGTGCGGTGATGGATGATGGGCTGAGCCATTTCCAGGAGCACGTCTGAGGGGACATCGGTCGGGCCGGGGGTCAGTAAACGGGTTTTGGTGAGAACGGGCATGTTTGCCTCCAAGTGGTTGTCGGTCGCGGTAAGCGAACCTTGTAAATCTAAGCGGTCACTTCGTCAAGTCGGCTAAGCAGCGAATCGACGGACGTGAGCACTTCAAAGGCCTGCATGTGTTTTGCCTTGGCAAAGTCATGGGCCACGAAGTGTTCAAACAGTTTGATCATTGGATCATAAAAACCATCGACATTGAGGATGAGGATGGGCTTGTCATGGAACGATAGATGTCGGTGCGTGATGACTTCGATGAGTTCTTCAAGCGTGCCGAACCCACCGGGCAGGACGACGAAGACATCGGAGCGTTCGTCCATGATGTGTTTACGCTGGCGCATGGTGTCGGTGTAGATCAGCTCATCACAGTTTTGGTAGGTGATCTCCACGTGGTCCATGGCTTTGGGGATGACGCCGATGACTTTGCCACCTGCGGCTTGGGTTGCGCGGGCGACTGCCCCCATCAGGCCAATGCTTCCCGCGCCCCAGACAAGGGTGTGACCGCGCTGGCCGATAGCCGTACCGACCGCGGTCGCCTGATCCAGAAACACCTGGCCGGCTCGTTTGCTTGATCCACAATACACAGCAATGTTGCTAGGCATCGGTCATCCTCAAAAATTCGACAGACGGGCATTATAACGACTGAGCGAGCTAAGATTTTAAATTTTGGATGCAAAGCGGTAATTCGTGATCAGCAGCACCGAATACACCGGTTACACCAGATCATGGGATCAACAATTGACCATCCCCCGAATATGGCCCACACGCTCCACCCCCAAAGCCATACTGATCGGGCGTCCCAAAACAACAAGTGTGAAAATTTGCGGTCTTGGGCACATGATCTGACCGACTCAATATAATGGCTTTTCACAACAAAGCCCCCGGGTATCTGTTGACCTTTGGGTCTGAATACAGGACGCTGTAGAGGGTTAACCTGTTGTAAAGATAGGCATTACCCATCGGAGATGTATACGATGCGAGATGACGCACAGCAACTTGACCTCGAAGCCGCTCCCCCGCGACTTTACCGGTCTCGCCATCGCAAGGCAGCCATGCTCTTGTTGATCAGTGGTGGCGTCCCAGCATTGGCAACGTTCCTGGGGTTTCTGGGACTGCTGTGGTGGCCGTTTGATATTCTGGCCAACTACCGCCCGCAGTACGCGCTGATTCTTGTCGGCGTCATGCTGGCTTTGTTTGTCACCAAGCGATTTCTCTGGGGCCTGCTGCTGCTTTTGCCGATCGCGTTAAATGTCGTACTCATCGTCCCGCTGTACATCCCCACGGATCAACAGATCAAAGTCCAGGAACGCATGCTCATTCAAGAGCAGGCCAAGCTGGCCAAGGCGCTTGCCAACGGCGAAGACGCCACGCCGGTACGCAATACCAACACCGCCCAGATCATTCGCTATGACGAAGAGGCCAAGGTCATGCGTGATGGTTTGATGTGGCATGTTTCCGACGAACCGTTGATGATCATGAATCTGGACATGAACGTTGCTGAGCGTGGCAGTGAGCATGTCATGAATCTGATCAACGACGGTCAGGCCGACATCATCCTTGCCCAGAGCATCACTGAATCCACCCTCAAACAATTGAGCATGCATGGGACGCCCTACCGCATTCACAACTCCATGCCACAGGATGACGACTACGGCATTGCGATGCTTTCGCGCGTGTCCCTGCCCCCGAAGATTCGCATCACCGCGTCGGACACCATCAGTCTGACAAATGACAAACTCAGCACCCCTGCGATCACTGCCACCGTGCTGTGGTACGATCGGCAATTCCAACTGCTGATGGTGCACCTGCCCGGGCCGTGGTCTCCCAATGGTGCCAAGCAGTACAAAAAGCACATCGATGGCATTGTCACCTGGGTCAACGCACAGGACGATCCCGTGGTGGTCATGGGCAACTTCAATGCCACGCCCTGGTCAGCCCACTTCTCCGACCTGTTGCAAAAGACGGGATTAAACAACTCACAGATCGGCTTTGGTATCCAACCAACATGGCCTGCCAGCGGCGGGTTTCCCATTGGTGAAATTCCCGTGGACCACTGTCTTCACTCTGAGCAGCTCGTCACCGTCGAACGCGGCATGGCGCAAACCAATGGTGCGGATCACCGCCCGCTGATCGTCAAGCTCAATTGGCTTATTCCCCAGGAAAAACCCACCAAGCAAGAGCAGGCTCAGGAAGAACAGGCATTGATCGATGCCATGAAGCAAAAACGCCAGAACCAGTTGGACAACACGGCAACCCCCAAGAAGAAAAAAGCCGCTGCCGAAAAGAAGAAAGCTGAAAAGAAAAAGCCAACCGCCAAGCCCAAAGCTGATGCGACAGACAAGTGAGCCCCTCTCTGGTTTAACAGTCAGTCAATAACAACTACGATAATTGTTTCAAGACAACCCGTGGCTCAGGAGAGTCACGGCTTTGGTCGCGTTTTCCCATTCAACATAAAATTCTTCTCTGCGAAACTCTGAGTGCTCTGTGATCTCTGTGGTTAAAAACTGTCTTGAAAACTTCGTGTCCTTCGTGCTCTTCGCGCCTTCGCGTTAAAAAAATAATCCCGCGTCATGGAACATGTGAAACCAAGCTGGAAAATCGGATCACATGCACGGCATTATTGACTTGCTCACCGCCTCGTTATACTGGATGGGATGAGTCCGCTACTACCCAATCCAAGTTCCGCACGGGTGACGTTATCGCAAGTTCGCAAATGGGCCAAAGCCGGCGAGCCGTTTGCGATGCTCACCTGCTACGATGCCAACACTGCCGCTCACCTTTGGCAAGCCGGGATCAAGACGATGCTCGTCGGTGATACCGCTGCCCAGATGATGCTCGGTCATCCCAATACCCAACGTGTCAAAATGCCGTTCATGCTTGAGATCACCGCTGCGGTTCGCCGTGGTGCGCCCGATGCTTTTATCATGGCCGATATGCCCTTTGGCAGTTATCACTGTGGCGATGATCTTGCCATGGCCAACGCGGTGAGCTTCATGCAGGAGACCGGTTGTGACTGCATGAAATTCGAGCTCGTCCGTGATCAGGCACCACTGGTCAAGCGTCTGAGCGATGCAGGCGTTCCCGTGGTGGCCCACATCGGCTCTCGCCCGCAGGCCAAGCTTGTCTCAGGACGAAGCCGCAAGCTTTTCAAACGAGGTGATATTCAAAGCGTCGTCGAAGATGCCGTGGCATTGGTCGAAGCCGGCGCGATCATGATCCTGCTTGAAGCCGTCCCCGCGGAAGTTTCTCAAGCGGTTGTCGAGGTGGTCAGCCAGATCGAGCATGACGGCCACAGCCCACTGGTCATCGGCTGCGGCGCCGGGCCTGCCTGTCACGGTCACGTGGTCGTGCTCCACGACATTCTCGGACTCACCGACTGGCATGCCCCATTCGCTCCTGTCCTCGGGCAGGTCGGCCAGGCCATTGGTGAGGCAGCAGGCAAGTACAAGCAGCTCATCGAATCAGGTGATTATTTAAAAAATGATCATCCCTATGAACTCCAGGATGAGAACTGACGTATCAATAACAGAATAATTTTGGGACAAACTTGCTGCGTTGAGCAAGTCCCTTTGTCATTGACTGATGTATTGCTTTACCGTGACAAAGCGTCACGGCAACATCTGCAACCACTTGCAACCGCTTGGTGTAAAAGCATACGTCTCCGGGATAAAACGATAAAAGACAGGAGTAATCACCATGGTAAAAGTTCGATGGTATGGACCGACACTGGTTCTGTTGATGACCGTATTGACCATCATGGTCGCAGGCCCGAGCCTCTCGCGCCAAATCGCACATGCACACAAAACCGAAGAGATCCGACTCATCCAACAATCGCTGGAAAACTCCGGGACACTGGCTCAACTCAGCCAGGCCTTCCGCGATGTGGCAAGCACCGTCGAGCCCTCCGTGGTCTCCATTCAGGTGCTCCAACGTGCCCAGACCAATCGTCGCCAAGGTAACGGCGGCACCCTGCCCATGAGCCCCGAAGACTTCATGGAACGCTGGTTTGATCTCAACCCCCATGGTCGCAGCCCACGCCAGCAAGAATCAACCCCGCAGCAAGAAGGCGAAGACTACGACCAGTACAACCCCCTGCGTCCCTACGGCTCAGGTAGCGGTTGGGTCTACTCCGACCAGGGCTACATCATCACCAATAACCACGTCGTCACCAAGCAGGACGGCAAGACCCCCGCTGACGAAATCAAGGTCAAGTTCCACGACGGTCGCGAACGCATCGCTACCATCGTCGGTACCGACCCCAAGACCGACATCGCTGTGATCAAAGTCGAAGGCCCGGTCATCCCCGCCAAACTCGCGACCGCCGAAACCGTCGCTCAGGGTGATATCGTCTTTGCCTTCGGTTCACCGTTCGGCATTGAATTCTCCATGAGCCAGGGCATCGTCAGTGCAACCAATCGTCGTAATCTGCAGATCATCGGCGGTGATGGTTTTGAAGACTTCATCCAAACCGATGCAGCCATCAACCCCGGTAACTCCGGTGGCCCATTGACCAACATCTACGGCCATGTCATCGGCATGAACACGGCCATCGCCTCACGCACCGGCGCGTTCAACGGCATCGGCTTTGCCATCCCCATCACCATGGTCACCTCCATCGCTGATCAGATCATCGACACCGGTCATGTGGAACGCGGCTTTTTGGGCATCGGTATTCAGGACCTTGAACCCAAACTTGCCAAGAGCTTTGGCCTTGAAGGTCAGGGCGTGCTCATCACCAAGCCCATCGAAGGCTCCCCCGCTGAAAAAGCAGGCCTCCAAGCCAACGACATCATCACCGAAGTGCAAGGTCGCAAAGTCAAGACCGCCGATGCCCTGAAAAACTTCGTTGCTTCGCATCGCCCCGGCCAGACGCTTAAGGTCAAGGTTTTTCGTGGTGGCCAGTACATGGACTTTGACGTCACCATCGCCAAACGTCCTGAAAA
>JBICHS010000310.1:0-4075 GCA_043101135.1 Phycisphaeraceae bacterium JB051 | reverse complement strand
TATCGTCGCGTTGGATGGTTGGGAAAAAGCCTCACTCGGCCAGAAGACCGGCGCCCCCAATGTCAAAGGTCTGGCGATCCACTTTGCTGACAATCACGGCGTGCAATATGACCTGCTCGGGCAGTCGCTGACACCCAAAAGTAAAGGCGTCATTGACGTCAATAAGCCCATCGCCCGCATCCATCTCAAGCCCAACCAGACCGTCCTGCAGATTAGTGCTGACCAAGGCACCTTCATCACCCCCACCGGTGAAACCCGCAGCGGCATGATCGGGACCGTCGGCCAACCGACCTCCGGTTTCCTCAAGGGCAACGTCGTCATCCGTCTGTTTGAAAACCATACCGAATCCCCCATCCAACTCACCGATGGCTCGATTCACGAAATTCTCACCCTCCATATGGAGCAGGCCAACTTCGACCGTGACCTGGGCCAGATTCAGGCAGATGGACTGGTCAAACTTGATGGCAGGGATGTTGCCTTCGAAGGTGAAAATCTCAACATCATCTACAGCCCACTGCTTCAGCGCATCAACCGGCTGGAAATCGAAAACGGCAAGTACATCCGCATCAAACGCGTCGATGACAAT
The DNA here is from genome assembly GCA_043101135.1 of Phycisphaeraceae bacterium JB051. GTDB lineage: Bacteria > Planctomycetota > Phycisphaerae > Phycisphaerales > Phycisphaeraceae > UBA7800. Next base: position 3,489 of record JBICHS010000310.1, on the reverse strand, counting down.
GAAGAGTTTGCCCGCGATGACCAGCCCAACAACAGCACGCAAACGGCTGACAACTCTGGCTCGGACTCTGCCAACAAATCAGAATCCGATCAAACCAAGTCCGTCCAGTATTATCACATTACGCTGACCAACCGCGTTGCCATCGAAGCTCAGAAAACCCGACTCACCGGCAATGAACTTGAACTCTATCTGGGCATGGAGTCGCGTGATCAGGATCAGCAAGACGAACCGCAAAACGAAGCAGCGTCAACGCCTGATCAGCCTCAACCTGCGACCACTGAACCGACCGACGCGTCTGTTCAAGTCACCGAAGAAACCATGCCGGTGGTGGATGATCCGGACGATGACATTCTCATCACGTGGACCGGCCCGCTGCTGATGCTCCCGACTGAAGGTAAGCCGCAGATGCTTGCTGACGCGCGTGATGTGTACATGCAGATCACCGGCTCGCCGATGCAGATCATGCCTCAGTCCAAGGACTTGATCACCGCAGCCAACATTGACTATCTGCATAGCCAATCACGCCTGCGGATTCGCAGCAGTGACATCTACCCGCTGATCATCGACTCGCCGCAACTCGGTGGCCTGATCACCGGCGAGAACTATGTCATGTATCTGGACAAAGCCTTGGGCATGCTTCAGGGCAAGGGTGAATTGCGTGGCCTAAGTCGCCCCGTCATCGCCCAGGTCGAAGATGCAACAACGTCCAAAACCAAGGAAAAAAGCTTGCCTGCTGGGACGTCCGTCAAATGGCAGGACCGCGTCGACCTGGTGTTCTATCATGACCCGGCTGACGAAAACGACCACAAACTCAAAGCTGATTTTGACAAGGTCAAGTCCATCACGTTCCGTGGTGATGTGCAGGTGGAACATGAAGACTTCGACGTCAAGTCCGATCTGGTTGCATTACATCTCACCGAACCCACCGAAGAACGCAACCGCCAGGATGTCCAGGCCATCAAGGCTTCGGGCAACGTCGCGTTACGCACGCACTCCACGGACCCTGAACGCCAGATGGCGCTGCATTCGGAAATCGCAAGCATCGCGTTTGAGCCCGATGCCAATGGCAAGATGGCGCCCGTCCAACTCAAGGCTGATGACAAGGTCGTCATTCGTCGCCCCAATCAGGTTCTCTGGGCGGATCACCTGATCGTCGATCTGGGGCATGGCACCAAGCCGGTGATCAGCGCAGTCAACGAAACTGTTGATACATCTGCGACCGAGGAGGTTGACCCGTCGCAGGACCCCGTCGATGCCTTGGACACCATGCTCGCATGGGAGGAAAAGGAAAAGCCGGTTCCCACGGTGGTGCCAGTTGAAGGTCAGACCACGGTTACCGATGCGACAGCGACCAGTGAAGAAGCCACCGACGAGGATGACAACAAGCTGTATCTGAAGCGTGTTACCGTTGAAGGTGACGTGCGAGCCCGTATGGTCAATGATGATCAACCGGTTTTTGCCTTTGCTGACAAGATGATCGGTGATGAGCAACAGGTCGAACTCTTTGGCAACGACAAACGCCCGTCACAGGTCATGCTCGATGCAGGCATTCTTGCAGGTGATCATCTGGTCTTGACGCTCAATGACCAGAACCTGCATGTCATCGGCAAAGGCACCCTCAGTTTCCTCAGTCACCCCATCGATGAGCAAACCGGTGAAGTCATTGCGGATAACGGCCTGACCAAGCCCAAAGGTGAACTCAACGCCCAACCGGTCTCAGCGATCAATGTTGATGGCAATCAACCTGCTGACAACAACACTGCCACGTCCAACACCACTGACAACAACACAACCAACACCGTCATCACAACCGATGGCGAGAAATCGCCCACAGCTCCCACCCTGCCCAGCCTCGAACCAGCCAAGGTCCACGTGAGTTGGCAGGACAACATGCATTACAACCACAAGATCCGCCAGGCCCAATTCCTTGGATCGGTCTATCTCACGGCTGAACGCACGCAGGGCGCAACCACCGTCAAGGGCGATGAAATCACCGTGCTCTTCAGCAAATTTGTGGATCACCCCAAAACCACCAATGCATACCAAACGCCCAACCTTCCCAGTGTCAACGATCAAGGTCTGATCGAAACGCAATCACTCAAGGGTGGGCGACAGATTCGCATGGTCGACATCAAAGGCAATGCAGAGTTCCTCGAAGAATCCTGGGCACCTGCCCCCGCCCCCGGGAGTTCAAACGAAAGTACGCCTGAAAAAGCAACCAACGACAAGCCCGAACGTGGCCCGTTGCTCACGCGTCTGCGTCTAGCAGGTCAGAACATGATCTTTGATGCGGTCCCCGAAACCATCACCATCCCCGGTGCAGGCACGTTGCTTCATGAAGATCACCGTCCCAAGACCTCGTCTGGCAACAGTGAAGATGTCCAGTTCACCGGCCGCGGTCGGACCCTTTTCCGCTGGCAGGATCAGTTCCTGCTCGACATCGCGCACAACGACATGATCATGAAAGACTATGTCCAGATGCTCCACCTGCCTGCAGATTCGGACAATGGGATTCAGCTGGACTGCCGCACGTTCCTTGCAGACATGCAGGCCACCGGCGGCCTTGGCACATGGCTTTCAGGCGATGCCCCGACACCTGATTTGAAGGTCGTCCAGGCATCACGTGATGTACGCATCACCGCGGAGAACCGCCAGATCACCACCGACCGTGCGACCTACATCCACAATGTCCGCAAGGTGAAGTTACAGGCTGACGAAAACAAACTCACCCGCATCACCACCCCGTCGGGCACATCCGCACCCGGTGCCGAGTTGATCGTCTGGGAACTGGACACCAACCGCTTCTACATCGCCCGCCCCGGCCGCGTCAACGAAGTCGCCCCACGTCGGTGATGAACAACCTGCACCGGATTGACATCCGGCGCTCAAATATTTCATCAACGAGCAATTTGTACGCTTGATCACCAGATGTCAATCTGGTGCAGGTCACACAAATCACTTCACCTGATAACGCGGGAACAGTGGGTTGCCCTTTTGGACTTGGCTACCGTGTTGCATTTGGCCCCATTGTGACCATGCTTTGAGTTGGCCACCACCTTCTGCCAACGTCTTGGTGTAATTACTGAGTCCGATGCGTTCCCAGAAGACTTCACATTGGTCAGGAATAAACGGCCAAAGCATGACAGATGCGATACGCAGTGCTTCGATACAGTTGTAAAGAATCGTTGCGACTTCCGGCAGCTTCTCTTCATCCTTGGCAAGCTTGAAGGGTGATGTCTCTTCAATGTAGCTATCCACCATGCGCACCAGGCTCAACGCAGCATCGGCAGTCGCGGAGAGATCAAGTTGATTACCTGCCTTGGTGTACTTGGCGAGAATCTCTTCTGCGGAGTGCGAATAGTTCTGCGTGGTTTGAACCTTAACCGCAGCTTCGGGACACACGCCGTCAAAGTACTTGTTGATCATGTTCGTTACACGGCTGGCAGAATTACCAAACGTGTTAGCAAGATCACTGTTGTACACATCTGC
>JBICHS010000309.1:0-6432 GCA_043101135.1 Phycisphaeraceae bacterium JB051 | reverse complement strand
GCATCTGCTCCAACAGCAGCGCATCGGCTTTGTCGAGCTTCTGAGATTGGCGATACAGATCAAGCAATTCGTTTAATGCCCGGTAGTCCTTGGGATTTTCCTTGAGTAGTTCCTTGAAGATGTTCTCTGCACGCGTGTTCTCGCCACTGGCTGAAAGGTGATCTGCAAAGTGAAGTCGGGCAACACGACTCTGCGGGATGGTCTTGAGCACACGCATCATCAAACGCTTGTACTGCTCCATGGCATCGGGGACCACACCCTTCTCGTACATCTCAAAAAGCGCTTCGTACAAGGGCTCAGCGAGCGGGTTCATGTTCAATCCATCAAGCAAAGTCCGCTCTGCGAGATCTGCCTTGTTCATGCGAACATGAACCTGTGCCTTTTGCAACAGCAGTTCCACTTCACCCGGCCGCTTCTCTAAAGCCTTGTCGATGACGAGCAGGACTTCATCAAAGCGGTCAGCCTGGGTCAGCAGTTTCACACGAATATTGACGACGCGCGGATCGGTTTGATCCTTAATGGATTTGAGAACTTCGTCTGCTTGATCAAGCTCTTTTTGCGACATGTGCAACACGGCTAAACGAAGACGGGCAACGAGTAACTGATCATCCAACACGATGGCTTGATTGAGCAGTTGGCGGGTCTTGTCGATATCGCCCTGCCGCGACCATGCCTGGGCAAGCAGGTACAAACGCAGTGCCTTGGAATCCGCATTGTCCGGGAGGTTCTGAATCTGTTCGATGAGTTGCTTGGCCTCTTTGACCTTGGCAACGAGCAACACCGAAAACACATCCGCCTGCTGTGGCTTATTGATCATGGCAGTGAGAATCATGTCCACTGCCTGCTTGAGATTTTCTGCAGACGCATTGGGATCAAGATGTTCAAGCATCCATGTCAAGGCTTGGAGATCAGCGGGGTCTTGCTGGAGTTGCTGCTTGACCATTTGCTGTGCAGCTTGAGGTTCAAAAAGGTCCGCCAGCTTCATGATGGTCTGCGGGTCGACTTTGTTTTGCTTAAGCTGTTGTTGGACCTGCGCAATCCACTGCTGACGGTCGGGGACGTGCTTGACCATGAAGTGGACCAGTTCAACGACATTCTCGTCAATGCCACCGTCACCGAGCATTTCCAGAACGGATTGGGCAGCCATCTGCGGTTTGTCGAGTTTCAGACAGACGTAGACCAGTCGCCGCATGATGTCGATTTTGCTGTTACCGCCGACGAGCACCGCTGTACGATAGGCTTCCAGCGCATCGTCGTAGCGTTCAAGTTGGCAGTACGCATCACCGACCTGACGCCAGAGGGCGCCTTTTTGCTGAAGCAGTAACTCCATGCGTCTTGCTTGTCGCTGATCACGGGGGAAGGCCTGAATGTCTGCGGAGATGAAGCGTTTGTTGGACTCAATCGAACCCAGCGCGTAGCCTGCACGTTCCAAGGCAACCGCAATGTAATAGTCCACCAGAGGCAGCAAGGCTTCATCGGCATCCGGTGCGTCTGCTGCGTATTTCTGAACATAGTGGAAGGTGCTCGCAGCTTCTTCATAGCGATCGAGCTCTAATGAAAACGCACCAAGCTGGATGACCAGGTCCATGTTCAGCGGGTCGACCTTGAGGACTTTCTGTAGATACGTGATGCTGCGTGAGAGATTGCGTGATGAAGCCCAAAGTTGAGCAAGCATCTGCATGAGGTGTTTGTTATTCGGTGCCAAGCGCAGGGCGCGTTCCAGATGCTGCCGTGCTTCGAACATGCGATTTTCATCCCACGCTTCGCGAGCCTGGACATAATAGAGCATGGCAACAATCGGCGGTTCGACCTGTTGCTTTTCCTCAAGCTCTTTGTGTAAAGCAATCGGATCTTCAGGCAGGAAGGACGGTCGCTGAAGCTGCTCAAAGACTTCGTCAAGCGGCTTGAGTGCTTTGTCACGTTTGTTCTGGGCAAACGGCTGAACTTCTCTGCGTTCGAGGCCCGGCGGGATGGTTGGATCAATTACCTGTGCTTTGACGGGAAAAGCCTGACAGCCTGCAAAGAGCATGAAACAGACCATGATCCAATTCAAGTCGCGATGGCGGTAAATGTTCAATGTCGTCTCCCCCCTGTGATCCGCCATGCTGCGTCAAGGCACATAACTACAGTCATTGGACGCCAGCTGGATCATGCAGGGTTGATGATGTTCAAGGCTTAAGGTTCCCGGCACACCTGATGCCGGTGTTTACTTTCTTTATGATGACAACAAACGTTGTCTCCTGCCAGTCGAAAATACAACCGTGGTCACAGTTTCGTTGCAAAGTGGGATGGATGTTGTGTTTATTGGTGGTTAATGAATGTGAAAAAGACTGTGGATGAAGCTGATTTGGCAGGAAATCTCAGAACCAACGCAATACCAGACACGCTTGATATCCCAAAAAACAACGACCTTCCATCGAAATGAAAGGTCGTTGCGATTTAAGCTTTGTTGTGGTTACGCAGTCAATCTTCAGGCGATTGACTCAGTGGACCATGCTTCCGGGGGGTCAATGAATGACCTTCTTGAGTTCGTAGCTGAAGATGCCAGTCGCACCGGCACGCACCAACTGCGGGACCAGGTCGCGTTCGACTTTTTCTTCCACGATGACTTCCAAAGCAACCCAATCCTGATCCGCCAACTGGTTGACGGTTGGTGATTTTTCGGAGGGCAGAAGCTTGAGAATGTCATCAAGCTTGGCCTTGGGAGCATTCATCTTCAAGCCAACCTGATTGCGGGCTTCGATGGCACCCTTGAGAAGCAGTGCAAGATCCTCAATCTTCTGACGCTTGGCATCGTCCTTCCAGGCTTCGTGATTGGCAATCAGACGCGTGGTCGATGTCAGAATCGTGTCGATGATGCGGAGCTTGTTGGCCTTGATCGAGGAACCGGTTTCGGTGATGTCGACGATGGCGCTGACCAGACGGGCCTTGACTTCGGTGGCACCCCAGGAGAACTCAACTTTCTTAATCGGAACGTTGCGGTCTTCGAAGTACTTCTTGGTGGTCTTCTTCAGTTCAGTTGCGATGATGCCACCGGAGAGGTCTTCGGGCTTGTGAATGTCGGACTCTTCGGGCACGCAAAGCACCCAGCGAGCCGGATTGGAAGTCGCACGGCTGTAGGCCAGTTCGCAGACTTCGTGCACGTCGGACTGATTTTCGATCACCCAGTCATGGCCGGTGATACCCATATCGACGACGCCGTCTTCCACGTAGCGGCTCATTTCCTGAGCACGGAACATGACCATTTCGATCTGCGGATCATCAATGGTGGGGAAGTAGGATCGGCTGGGGATTGAAATCTTGTAGCCGGCACGGGCAAAGAGATCCACGGTGGAATCCTGCAAGGAACCCTTGGGCAGACCGATGCGAAGAATGGACTTTGAATCACTCATTTTTATGGCTATCCGAACCAGCAAGTGCACGCTGATTCGCCTTTCTTAATCTTTATTTGGCTTTCTTGCGAGTCGTCGTTTTCTTGGTCTTAGATGTACTCGCTTTTTTGGTCGTTGTGGTTTTACTTGTGCTAGTTTTGGATTTGGTCTTGGTTGTCTTCTTGCCTTTTGGTTCGGCAGCAGTGTCTGAATCTGAAAGCTTGATATCCGGGGCAGGAGCGGACACGGGGGTCATCTCCGGGATCATCAGTTCGTACTCATCGGCCCATGCACGCATGGCCAGGTGAGATTCAAGGGCATCCGCTGCCTTGATATGTCGCTCACAGAATGACTCGGCTTCGGCAAGGGTACAATCCTCGTCAACAACCTGTTCGTCTTTGAGTAATGCCAGCATGTGCTCATCAACCGGGACGGCATGGCCACCGTAAGACAAAAGCAGCATCTGGGCAATGATGTACGGGGTGATACCGGGCAGTGTTTCAAGGTAGTTCTTGACCTGCTTCTTGTTCTTGCCCTTGAGTGATGCGATGACAATGTCATGCTCACGATTGAACACTTCGTTGAGTGCTTCATGCATACGACAGGCGCGTTCTTCAGCCAGCGGGTAATTTTCGCCAATGATGGCGACGATTTCCTGCGGCAGTGACACGCGGATGTCGTTGTTGTCCACCATTGCCTGCATCAGCTTGTCATGGGCTTCCAATGCCATGGCGTTGGTCGCATTCCATTCCAGAAAGCTGATGATCAATTGCGTGGTCGGCTCAAGCTGCACGACATCTTCGGCCTTGTAGGACTTGCAGAGCTTCTTGACCAAAGCGGTGAACTTCTTGGCGTAGGTACTGTCGTCTTTCACGAAGTGGGCTCCTGGGTATCTTCCTCAGAGTTGGCCGTATCCACATCGTCTTTCGATGGGTTCTCCTTGGCCAACCCCTCCTGGATGGCGGCAAAAACTTCCGCCTGTTTTTTAAGGGTTGGATCAATTTCAAAATGCAAAAACGGCAACCGACGAACATGCATCCGCTTAAAAAGCTTGCCATGGATATGCTTGGCTGCGGCGTTCAGACCATGCAGCGTCAGCTTCTCATGTTCAGCGGGAATCACCGAGACCTTGATCGTCGCGTTACGCATGTCCGGCGAAACGCTGACCTCGGTCACGCTGATCATCCCACGGATACGCGGATCGGACAGGTCACGTTGAAGAACCTGGCTGATGGACCGCTTGAGGGTGGATTCAAATTGTTCGATGCGATGCGTCATATTTTTTTTCGTCACGTTCACCATGCCACTGGCTTAAAGCGGTGAAACGCGTGTTTACTTCTTTCAGTGTCCGGTGAGTATCTGCTTGTTGTGATCACTTAAATAGCAGTCACGTTCATCCTTGAGTTTGTCGAGTATGCGATCAAGCACACTCTGCGTGTAAGACACGTCGTTGGAAGCCATCGTAATCCCGAGGACGGCGATGGCCCGGTTATCCAACTGGTCGACTTCAGCCACGGAGACCTGGTGTTCGCGGTGCAGCCGATCTTTGAGTCGACGCACCACGCGGCGTTTGTCCTTGAGTGATTCTGAACCATCAATGGTCAGTTCAACCTGGAGTATGCCGATTACCATGACGTCTCGTGAGGGACTAGGGACTAGCCACTTGGTACTAGGGCCAAGGCAGTGACGATCCCCGTCTCTACATGTCTTATTGTCTTTCACTAGTCCCTAGTCGCTAGTCACTAGTCCCTTTGGATCAACTTTCCAACTTACGGGCGATTTCCACGCTCTTGAAGCAGACAATCTGGTCGCCGGGTTTGAGGTCATCAAAGCCCTTGATGCGAATACCGCATTCGGTACCCACGCGGACTTCCTTGGCCTCATCCTTAAGTCGACGCAGCGCCTCGATGTCACGGTTATCCGTCACGATGATATCGTCACGAATCACGCGGACCTTGGACTTGGCCTGAATGGAACCGGAGTTCACCAGACAGCCAGCAATGTTGCCAACCTTGCTGATCTTGAAGACCTGTTTGACTTCGGCAACGCCAAGTTCTTCTTCCTTGACTTCCGGAGCCAACATGCCTTCGAGTGCGGCCTTGATGTCGTCGACCAGGTCATAAATGACGCGGTACTGACGAATTTCAACCTTGCGCTGTTCAGCAATGTCACGCACGACGGGGTTAGCCACCACATGGAAAGCCACCACGATCGCGTCCGATGCATCAGCAAGCAACACGTCCGACTCGGTCACGCCACCCACTGCTGAGTGAATGACCTTGACGGCCACTTCGTCGTTACCGACTTCAGAGAGCGTCTTGTTGAGCACGTCGATACTGCCTTGCACGTCTGCCTTGAGCACCACGCGAAGATAGTTGGTTTCGCCGGCCTTGATGGTTTCAGCAAAGTTGTCCAAGGTGACCTTGGTCTGCGAAGCCAACTGGTTCTGACGTTCCTTGTCACGGTACTGCTTGGCCACGTTTTCAGCACGCTGAAGCGTCTTGGTCGTGTAGAAGTGTTCACCGGCGTCGGGAACAAGGTCAATACCGGAGAGTTCCAACGGCGTGGAGGGACCGGCTTCCTTGATCGCACGACCGCGTTCGTCGGTCATGTCACGGACGCGACCAAAGGCACGACCGATGACGATGAAGTCACCGACCTTCATGGTGCCCTGCTGGACGAGAACGCGAGCGACGGGGCCACGGCCTTCCTGCATCTCGGTTTCGATGACCATACCGCGAGCCAGTCCGCCGTAGTCGGCTTGCAGTTCACGCAGTTCGGCCTGGTAGTCGAGAATTTCAAGCAGGTCGGTGACACCTTCACCGGTCTGAGCCGATGTCTTGATGATTTCCGTTTCGCCGCCCCAGTCAGCTGGGTTCAGACCATGTTCAGCGAGCTGACCGTAAATCTTCTGGATGTTGGCATCCGTAGCTGACGGCACGTCGATCTTGTTCAATGCCACCACCACCGGGACACCGGCAGCCTTGGCGTGGTTGATCGACTCAATGGTCTGAGGCATCACACCGTCGTCAGCAGCGACAACAAGCACGACAATGTCGGT
>JBICHS010000308.1:0-7748 GCA_043101135.1 Phycisphaeraceae bacterium JB051 | reverse complement strand
GACATGCTTCACCTGGTGGTCGATCATGACGTGCATCCTGCCATGCAGATGCCGATCCCGATACGCTTTGGTTACGAGGTGATTGATCAGGAAGTCCAATTGGCAAAAGTCCACGATGATTTACCCATTGCCAGCCAGGCTCCCGTGGATATCAAGCAGGTACAGGACAACCTCTGGTATCTCAAACAGGAGCAGTCCGCCTCACTGGGACGCGCCCTGGTGAACATGCCTTCATGCTGTAACCTCGCTCAGCAGATCACGGTCATTCTCACGCGCTTGATGAAGCCCTGGGTGGGGGATGTGCCTGTGTTGTATTCGACACAGTTGCTTGAACTGCCCACGGCTCAACGGTATGTGGATCAGATGCTCGATGATCCGCAGCAGTGTGCTCGTTGTTACAACAACGCGGTCAATGAAGTCCCCAATGCCGGGATCGCGCCGTTGTCCGTGGAGATGGATCGCGTGGAGTTACCGCTGTGGTTAGTCCAATGGGGCAAACCGCGTGCACGTGTTTATGCTGATATTGCAGACGAACAGGCGATCATGGTCGATGAAGAAGGCCATCCCATTGATCGATCCGAAGCATTGCTTGCACCCAAAGCACTATTTTTATCAGCACTGATGCGCAGCATTGTCAGCCAACTGTTCATTCATGGCAAAGGTGGCGGCGTTTACGATCAGGTCACTGAAATCTGGTGGTCACAGTGGAACCAACCACCGCTTAATCCTTTGGCCATTGCCAGCGCGGACCTGTACATGCAATGGGATGTCCCCTTTGCACACCAGGAAGATGTCGAACAGGCGGTCTGCCACCTGCATCATCTGAGGCATAACATCAATCAATACACCGATGTTGATCCAGAATTAGCCAACGCCAAGGCACAACTCATCGAACAGCTTGCTGACCGCCAAGCAGATCGCAAGGAAAAGAAGGTTTGGTTCAAACAGTTGCATGCCATCAATGACCAGTTCTGTGAAGACCACGTGGAACTGCTCAATGATGCCTACAACAAACTCACACGGGCCAAACAGGGAATTCGTAACCGCAAATTGGCAGCACGCCGTGATTGGCCATTTTTCCTGTATCCCGATCACCAACTCGAACACCTGCGCAACATGGTCAAACAGGCCAACCAACACCGCACGCGTACTTAGAACGTGTTATGCACTTTTTCGTAGGTCAGACGCCGTTTTTTCCGGGTTTTATCGCAGTGTGGATCGGCGCAGGGGACGCTGAAGCGTCGTCGAGTACGAGACACCAAGAGAAAAACGGAAAAAAACAAGTATGAGCACGATAAAAGTGCATAACACGCTCTAGCATCAATTAATATCCATCATCCGTCACGCCCACGCAGGATCTTTATACACGTGGCATCTGGTAGGGTGGGTGGAGCCAAAGCGATACCCACCAAGGGTACTTGCAAGCGTCAACAGAAGGCCATTGGATTTGAGCCTGCCGGGAATGATGGAATCAAAGATTGGCAACGTTTCGTCTATTTGCACAGCACTGATTGCCAACTTCTCAGCCCCCTGAACCTAAAAAGCTTGCATGCCATCAAGGCTGCGGTTTACCATAAGCAATATGTCCAAAGCCAAACTTTTCACCGTCGTTTTCCTCACTGCGATTTGTCTGTGTTTAACATGCAATGCGCAGGATCAGCAGTTGACCTACGATCACTGGTTTTCACTGCGCCTGGGTGGTCAACCCGCAGGTTACTCCCATGAATCATGTGAGATTGATGCTGATGGTAATCTCATTACCAAGTCCGACACGCAGATCAGCATGTCGCGTGGCCCGATGCCCATCACCATTCGCATCACCTCCGAGTTTGTCCAGACCCCAGAAGGTAAACCTCTGCGTGGGCAGTCCAAACAGGACATGAGCATCATGCAGGTGGTCCAAAGTTACAAGTACAACGCGGATGGTTCGATCGCGTTGACCAGCATGCAAAACGGTCAGCGGATCACCAACAACATTCCCAAACCCGCACAGGATTGGATGACACCGATTCAGGCCCAGGCGTATGTCATGGATGAACTTGCCAAAGGAAATAAGCAGATCAGCTTCTGGACCATTGATCCCACCGCAGGGCCCCAACCGGTTCAAATCACCATGAAACATCTGGGTGAGCAAAGCGTGGAGGTGGTTGGCAAAACCATTCCTGCCATTGCCTGGGACATGACCACGTCGATGATGGATGGCGTGGTGACCAAGGTTTGGACAGACGACAAATTGCTACCGGTCAAAACCAATGTCACGCCGATGCCGGGGATGGAACTGGAAGTGTTACTGTCGGATCAAATGCTCGCAACTCAGAAAGTCAATCCGCCTGAGTTGCTGGTTTCGACCATGGTCACTCCCAATCGCCCGTTGCCCAATCCGCGTAAGCTCAAGCACGCTGAGTATGAGTTACGCATTGAGGCCGGGCAGGCCGCGGTCAAGCGTGACACGTTACTTCAATCCGCCAATCAGCAGGTCCAATGGCTTGATAACAAGCGTGCGAAAGTAATCGTCAACATCAATGCCGATCCAATCCCCAATGCCGAAAAACCCGGTGAAAGTTATCTCAAAGCCACTGCGGTTCTCAATCATCAGGACCCTGAGATTCAAAAGGCATTGGAACGTGCCTTGGGGCGGACCCCTGAGAAATTGCCGGTGATGCAACGAGCTTTGCGATTGCGTGAGTTTGTCAACCGTGAGATCAAGGCCAAGGATTTGTCGGTTGGTTTTGCCACCGCCAGTGAAGTGATCCGCACCAAACAGGGCGATTGCACCGAACACGGGACGCTGCTTGCTGCGATGCTCCGAGGGGCCGGCGTTCCAAGCCGTGTGGTTTCGGGGATGATTTACGTCGACGAATTTCTGGGCAATCGCAACATTTTTGGTTATCACATGTGGGCTCAGGCCTGGGTGGATGGCAAGTGGGTTGACTTGGATGCCACACTGCCTCACACGGTTTTTGATGCTGCCCATATCGCCATGGTCGCCAGTGATACAGATTCGGGCAATACGATGAACGATCTGGTCAAACTCACACCCCTGATTGGCCGATTAAAGATCAATGTGCTCAAAGCACGCTGAATATCCTATAAATAATGCGGTTTTACCGGATCTGTCGTTTGTTGTGACGGATTCACTTGCATGACCGCTAGCAGCCTGAGTCCGCGTTTCATGAAGATCATCTCACTACCTGAATTCCCTGCACGCCAGAACACCGCACACAAGGGATCCTTTAAAACGCTTTACATTATCGGCGGGCAAAGCAACATGATCGGCGCCCCGACGTTAACTGCGCGTGCCGCATTGCGCAGTGGTGCTGGGCTCGTCAAATTCATCGCTGATGAAAGCATTCTCAGCAATCTGCTCCTGCTTGAATCTTCTGCAACCGGTGTTGCGATCTCAGACAAAGCGCGCAATCTCGAACGTGTCCTTGTGGAAGTTGACCCTGATGATTCAGGCGTCCTGGCCGTTGGACCGGGAATGGGCCGAACGCCTCAAAGTCGAAGCCGCCTGTCAAGTTTGCTCAACACCAATCGATCCATGGTGCTTGATGCTGACGCCTTGAATCTGCTTGCCGAGACAGGGGAAAAACTCGAACCTGCAGCCAAGTGTCGCGTCCTGACGCCGCATCCCGGTGAGTTTCGTCGTCTGGCTCAGGCGGTTGGGATCAAACACGATCCGGTTGATCCCGAACAACGCGTCAAAGCGGCCACGGCATTGGCGAAATTGCATCATGCGGTCGTCGTACTCAAAGGTCATCAAACCGTGATCGCCAGCCGAACGCAATGCCATGTGAATCACACCGGCAATGCCGTACTGGCGACCGCAGGCAGTGGTGACGTCCTCACCGGCTTGATCGCATCACTCATTGCTCAAGGCCTCGATGGCTTTGCTGCGGCAACACTGGGGGCACACCTGCATGGATTGGCAGCGGACCTATGGGTGGCAGAGAACGGCCCCGTGGGACTGCTTGCGCGCAACCTGGCTGATATGCTCCCCAAAGCCATTCGCCAGTACTTAATGCAATCTTGAGTGACGTGATTACGTGATTACGTGATTTAGGCAGAAGATCAATCGCCCGTAAACAGCATCTGCGATCAATCCGATTCATCTTGAGATTGACGCTTGCGTCTGTAACGTTCGCCCAATCCCTGCTCCCACCGACCATGATGTTTGGAGATCGGCAGGTTGCGGTATTCCGTCTGACAGTCGTAGCAAACCAAAGCAGGTTTCTTGAACAGGAAAATCAGGACATCCACGAGAATCACAACCACTGAGACGATAATCGCCGGGATAATCCACTTGTGATAAATCAGGACTAAACAAAATACGGCTGCCAATGCAATCGTCACCAAAGCCGTGATCTGCGGGAAGTTGTTGCTGACGTACATGTCTTTACAGCCACACACCGGGCAGCGTTTGAGACATTTCTCATCGTCCACCGCGCCACTCCAGTCTAGGGCAATCTGATGCGATGGCTCACCGGGGAATTTGATCATCGCAGGTGGGGCCGCATCATCGGTTGTCTGAATGATCACCCGTTGCTGACTGTCTTTGGTTCGCAGTGTAATCTTCAACGCTTTATCCTGACCGTAAAGGCGAAAAGGTATGTCGCCATTCTAGCGTGAGTTGCCCGTCTGTGAAGTCATTATCGGCAACTTTCTGATCGATGCTACAATGTCCATGTCAACCAGTTGAACAAACTGCAAAAAGGAGAGCCCCATGGCAGCTAAAAAAATACTGATGATCGTCGGAGATTTTGTTGAAGATTATGAAGTGATGGTCCCGTTTCAAATGCTGCTGATGGTCGGTCACACCGTTCATGCCGTCTGCCCGGATAAACAGGACGGAGACCAGGTGCGAACGGCGATCCATGACTTTGAAGGTGATCAAACCTACACCGAAAAGCCAGGACACAACTTCACACTCAACGCCTCGTTCATCGATGTCAATGCAGCCGACTATGACGCTTTGGTCATCCCAGGCGGGCGGGCACCGGAATACATTCGCCTTAACAAGCGTGTGATTGAAATTGTCCAGGACTTCACCAAAGCCGGTAAGCCGATCGCTGCCATCTGTCATGGCGCTCAACTTCTGGCGGCTGCTGAAGTGATCTGCGGCAAATCCTGTTCGGCTTATCCCGCGTGCGCCCCGGAAGTCAACCGAGCCGGTGGCAACTGGGTTGAAGTCCCCATGGATCAGGCGCATGTTGATGGTCAATTCATCACCGCACCGGCCTGGCCCGCCCATCCGGCATGGATCAAGGCGTTACTTGACGCACTTGGTACCAAAATTGAACTTTAAGTGTCACCATGTCCCAAACTGTCATCACCCTAACACGTAAACAAGTCCGTGCTGTGGATCAGATTGCCATGGAGCACTTTGCCATGCCCGGCGTGGTGCTCATGGAGAATGCCGGTCGCAATGCCGCGATGATCATTGCTGATCAGATCAGCCCGTTGGACAGCATTGCCATACTCTGCGGGGCAGGCAATAACGGTGGCGATGGATATGTCATCGCGCGGCACTTGACGAACATGGGCTTCAAAGCGCAGTTGATCTGCGCCAAGCCCGTCGATGATTTATCAGGTGATGCAGCGATCAATGCTGACATTGCCATGAAGATGCACATACCCGTCCTTGAGCTTGAACAACTCACCCATGAGCATGTGATTGTTGATGCGTTATTGGGAACGGGCTTTCACGGCGAGGTGCGCGAGACTTTGATTCCCTATATTCATGCGACAGAAAACAAAGCGATGGTCTTTGCCATCGACTTGCCATCCGGGATGGATTGTGATTCGGGGTTACCTGCCAATGTGTTCGTCAAAGCGGATCACACCATTACATTCGTCGCTCGCAAAAGTGGCTTTGATCAAGCAGCCTCACATGCGATCACCGGCAAGGTTCACGTCGTCGACATCGGTGTCCCGACACAGGCGATTGAGATGGCGTTGGATATACAGGATTAAATTCACAGAAACAAAACACTGAAATCACTGATTGCTGTTGGGCTTTCCAATGCCCGGCAGGTTGTATCTTGCCTTGGCATAGAAGTCGAAAATCATGTCATGCAACTGTCCCACAGAAGGGATTTGATTATCGTTGACACGAAGTGTGCGTGATTGATTGCCCAGCTTCAACACCAATTCATGGTGAATGTCCTTTGAGCTTTTGCGATCCTGCTTGCCGGAGACTTTAACGGTGAACAGGTTGGATTGATTGATGAATGTTTCAATCGTTTTGAGTTGTTGTGTATCGAGTGTCATCACCGGCTTGGCATTTTTGGTGATCGCATCAAAGCCACCACCAAATGACAATTCGCCGTTGGGCTCAAGTTCAAAATAGGAATAGCGTTTGTCAGTCGTCAAGGCTTGAAGCTTGATGACGATTTTCTGAACACCGGCGGGGGGCGTGGTCTGTGTCGCTTTACAGGCAGGCAATAACAACGCCAGGCCAACCAGGCAGATCAACGGGCGGGTGTGATGTGACATTCAATAACCTCGGTGAGATTCCATGGCATTATCCGGTAGTTTCCGGCCGGTGAATAAAATCAACTTATCCAGGAGCACCAGCGTCGGCGGGGAATCTTTGCCGGTGGTGACATAGTGATTGGTTTTGCCCCAACTGGTCAACGTCACATGAATCAGTGGGTTTTGCGGGTCGGTGGGGGACTCATGTTTGAGTACCTGTTCGGCCAATGGGCTTGAAGGTTCAGCCATGAGATTGGCCTGCTGACAGACGCTGACAAGTTCCTGGAATTGCCCATGTCGGAGTTTGAGAAAACGCGTGGGGTATTGGTTGAGTGTGGCTTGATCACTCAAAGACAGATGCAGATTAAAATTGGGTTGAAGCAGATATTTGCTGCGAATCAGACGTTCGTTGTCCGTTTGCAGTTGCCCATCAACATAAACTTCCATTGCAAAGTCCGGCGGTCGATTGGCGATGCGTTCACGTTGTGCCTGGACCTGAGAGTCGGCACAACCAGCACACACACAGACCGCCAGCAAACACACGACTGACAACACACTCCCAACAACACGCATTGATACACTCCCCATGAATGTCATTTGCTCAATTGTTTTGTCTTGGGTTCAAAGACCCGTGTCTGAAAAATCAGGATTCGGATTTGGCTGAGCGGTTAAAGTCCTTTGCCCAGTTCTGCCAAAGCCTTGGCTTATGTCTGCCTAACCAGATCACGATGGCGGACCAGATCAACAGCAGGACGAATCCGAACGTCAATTGGTTTTTCAGTGAATGTTCAATGGTACCCGATTCCAGTGCTTCTCGGAAGTGATGCAGTCGTGAGGCCATCAAAACATGAAACCCGGGCACCCCCAATAGCAACAGCAACAACTTGACGCGAAGCCAACGTAATTTCAGAAACGTCTTGGGATGTTCCAGCCACAGCAGCACCCCCAGGATCATGGTGAGCAACATCGCAGGCACGCCAACGTACACGATCAGAAATCGGACGGACAAGACCTGCTGCATCACGACCGCAGCATCGATCTCCTCGATGGGCTTACAGCCTATGCCCTGGCACCAAAGTACCGCAGCACACACCATGGCACCAAAGTACACTGCCATCGCGAGGACCTTGGGGATCAAAAGATAAGGTCTGAAACCTCGGCCGGGCTTACGGATCACACGTTGCTTTTGTGAACTGCTCATGGGCCATAGTGTAGTGATCCAACAGACAATGTCATCTTCAGATATCCATGCCAGGCGAAGTCCCGGTTTTTAT
>JBICHS010000307.1:0-6739 GCA_043101135.1 Phycisphaeraceae bacterium JB051 | reverse complement strand
AGTTATCTGTCTGATTTTAAATCGCGCATCAACCAACACTTGAACGCCGTTCAAGTCGACACATATTAAAATAACATAAAAATATACTTTTTTGTCTGATGGCCAATTGCTCTATAGGGTTCAAAATGCTATTCTCTCAAGACATTTGACTCCTAATAACCCTTTTTCTAAGGATTGCCCATGTCTTCCAATCCCGTCACATACACGCTTGACGCGAATGAAGCCGTTGCATCTGTCGCGCACCGCACCAATGAGGTGATCGCGATTTATCCCATTACCCCTTCGAGCCCGATGGGCGAGTTTTGTGACGAGTGGGCTGCTCGTGGCAAGCAGAACATCTGGGGCGGTATTCCGCAGATCACGGAAATGCAGTCAGAAGGCGGCGCTGTCGGTGCCGTCCATGGCGCCCTTCAAGCCGGTTCATTGACCACGACGTTCACCGCGTCGCAGGGTCTGCTTTTGATGATTCCCAACATGTACAAGATTGCAGGCGAACTGACGAGCTTTTGTATGCACGTCGCTGCACGTTCGCTTGCAACGCACGCCCTGTCGATTTTCGGCGATCACTCTGACGTGATGTCCTGCCGCATGACCGGCTTTGCGATGCTCGCCTCGGGTAGCGTTCAGGAAGCCCATGATATGGCTTTGATCGCTCAATCCGCGACGCTTGAAGCACGCGTGCCGTTTTTGCACTTCTTTGACGGTTTCCGCACCTCACATGAAGTTGCCAAGATCAACATGCTGCCTGACGAAGTCCTCAAGGAAATGATGGACGCGGACCTGATCGCCAAGCATCGTGAACGTGCCCTGACGCCTGATGCCCCGAAACTGCGTGGCACGGCTCAGAACCCTGACACCTTCTTCCAGGCACGCGAAGCCTGCAACCCGTTCTATGATGTCTGCCCGCAGATCGTCCAGAAGCACATGGACAAGTTCGCCCAACTCACCGGTCGTGAATACAACCTGGTGGACTACGTCGGCGATCCGGATGCTGAAAAGGTCATCGTGCTCATGGGCTCAGCCATCACCTGTGCTGATCAGGCCTGCGAACGCATCGCCAAGCTCACCGGCGAAAAGATCGGTGTCCTGAAAATTCGTCTTTACCGTCCGTTCCCAACCGAACAGTTCCTCGCGGCGATCCCCAAGAGCTGCAAGAAGATTGCTGTCCTCGACCGCACCAAGGAACCGGGCAGCACCGGCGAACCTCTGTATCAGGACATCATCACCGCCTATGCCGAAGCTTTGGCAGAAGGCAAAGTTGATTCGATCCCCCAGATCGTCGGCGGCCGTTACGGTCTTTCCTCCAAGGAATTCACCCCGGCCATGGTCAAGGGTGTTTACGACAACCTCGATCAGGACAAGCCCAAGAACCACTTCACCATTGGTATCAACGACGACCTGTCCAACACTTCTCTGCCTTACGATCCGAACTTCAATGTCGAAGGCAAGGACATCGTCAAGGCCGTGTTCTTCGGGCTCGGTGCAGACGGTACCGTCGGTGCCAACAAGAACTCGATTAAGATCATCGGTGAAAGTACGGACAACTACGCACAGGGTTACTTCGTGTATGACTCGAAGAAGTCCGGTGCCATGACCGTCAGTCACCTTCGCTTCGGCCCGCGTCCGATTCGCTCCAGCTATCTGATCACCCAGGCCGACTTTGTTGCCTGTCATCAGTTCACGTTCATGGAAAAAATCGACGTGCTGGACATCGCCCGCGAAGGTGCAACCTTCCTGCTTAACGCGCCGTACCCGACTGAAGAAGTCTGGGAACACCTGCCCATCGAAGCCCAACAGGTCATCATCGACAAGAAGCTCAAGGTCTACACGATCAACGCTGACGAAGTCGCCCAGAAGACCGGCATGGGTAGCCGCATCAACACTGTGATGCAGGCCTGCTTCTTTGCTCTGTCTGGCGTGCTTCCGCGTGAAGAAGCCATCGACAAGATCAAGGGTGCCATCAAGAAAACCTACTCCAAGAAGGGTGACGAAGTTGTTCGTCGCAACTTCGCTGCGGTGGATGAATCCCTTGCCCACATGCATGAAATGAAGGTTCCCGAATCGGTCACCGCATCATGGAAACTGCCGATGATGGTCAGCGATGATGCACCGACCTTCGTCAAGGAAGTCAGCGCATTGATGATGGCTGGCAAGGGTGACCAGTTGCCCGTCTCCGTTTTCCAGGCCGACGGCACATGGCCCACCGGTACCTGTAAATACGAAAAACGCAACATCGCCCATGAGATTCCGATCTGGGACGATAGCGTGTGTATCCAATGTAACAAGTGTGCCCTGGTCTGCCCGCATGCTGCCATCCGTACCAAAGTCTATGACGAATCGGACATGGAAGGCTGCCCCGCCGGCTTCACCGCGATGGACTACAAGGCCAAAGATTTCAAAGGCATGAAGTTCACCATTCAGGTCGCCCCCGAAGACTGCACCGGTTGCGGCGTGTGTGTGATGGCCTGCCCTGCCAAGAACAAGGCAGAACCCAAGCTCAAAGCCATCAACATGAAGAACAACCGCGAACACTCCGATGTCGAAAAGGAAAAATACAAATTCTTCCTGGACATCCCCGAGCTCGATCGCACGAAGGTTCAGCGCATCGATGCCAAGGGCTCGCAGTTCTTCCAGCCGCTGTTTGAATACTCCGGCGCCTGTGCAGGCTGCGGTGAAACCCCGTACGTCAAACTGATGACCCAGCTCTTTGGTGATCGTCAGCTCATCGCCAATGCCACCGGCTGCTCCTCGATTTACGGCGGTAACCTGCCCACCACCCCCTACTGCACCGATGCTAACGGTCGTGGTCCGGCATGGTCCAACTCGCTGTTCGAAGACAACGCAGAATTCGGCCTGGGTATGCGTCTGTCCGTCACCGCTTCAACGATGATGGCACAGCAGTATCTCAAGCAACTTGCCCCGACTGTGGGTGACGAACTGGTCACTGCCATTCTCAATGCCGATCAGTCCGACGAAGCAGGCATCATCGCTCAGCGTGAACGCGTTGCTGCACTTAAGTCCAAACTTGCAGGCAACGAAACCTTCGCTGCGGGTCAACTGCTCCAACTTGCTGACTACCTTGTCAAGAAGTCCGTGTGGATTCTTGGTGGTGACGGTTGGGCCTACGACATCGGTTACGGCGGCCTGGACCACGTGCTCTCCATGCACCACGACATCAACATCCTGGTCATGGACACCGAAGTCTATTCCAACACCGGCGGTCAGGCTTCCAAGGCCACCCCGATCGGTGCAGCTGCCAAATTCCAGGCAGCTGGCAAGACCGGCTTCAAGAAGGACCTGGGTCTGATGGCCATGAGCTACGGCCACGTCTACGTCGCCTCCATCGCCATGGGTGCCAAGGACAACCACACCGTCCAGGCATTCAAGGAAGCTGAAAGCTACAACGGCCCGTCGATCATCATCGCCTACAGCCACTGTATCGCTCACGGCTATGACCTGACCTACGGTCTGGATCAACAGAAGAAGGCTGTCGAATCCGGTATCTGGCCGCTGTATCGCTACGATCCGCGACTGGTCGACCTCGGCAAGCCGCCACTGCAGTTGGACAACAAGAAGACCTCCGGTTCCGTCAAGGAATACATGATGAACGAAACCCGTTTCCGCATGGTTCAGAAGATGGATCCCGAACGCTTCGACATGTTGGCCAACATGGCTCAGTACAACACCACGCGTCGCGTGAGTCTGTATCAGCACATGGCCGCCCTGACTCTGCCGACCAACGAAGGTGAGATGAACTAAGTATCCTTGACCGCGACGCACCATGACCAACGTGGTGCGTCGCTTTTTACTTTGCCGAATCAATCGATCCAGAACTTAAAGCTGATGTCCTCTCAGCAAGGAGTCTGAAAATGGACTTATCCACGACATACATGGGAATCGAACTTCCCAACCCCATCGTCGTCGGTGCTTCACCGATGACCGACAACATCGACACCGTCAAGCGTCTTGAAGAAGCTGGTGCCTCGATGATTGTCATGCCTTCTCTGTTTGAAGAACAAATCCTTCAGGAACAGATGCAAACGCACATGGCATTTGAAACGCCAGCCGAATCCTATGCCGAAGCGTTGAGCTACATGCCGGCCCCTGAAGATTTCCGCACAGGCCCCGAAGCGTATCTCGAACGCGTCAGCCAGCTCAAGGATGCTGTGGGTCTTCCGATCATCGGTTCACTTAACGGTCATTCCACCGGCGGCTGGTTGCGTTACGCCAAGCTCATTGAAGAAGCCGGTGCTGATGGTCTTGAACTCAACGTCTATGACCTGCCGACCGATCCGGCCGTCAGCGGTGCTGACATCGAAGCCCGTACACTTGCGATGGTCAAGGAAGTCTGCTCCTCCGTGGACATCCCCGTTGCCGTGAAGCTTTCGCCGTTCTATTCCAGCCTGGTAAACTTTAGTCAGCAACTCGTTGGTGCCGGCGCCAAGAGCCTGGTGATTTTCAACCGTTTCTACCAAGCGGACATCGACGTGGAAGAACTCTACGCAGTGCCTTACGCGATGCTCAGTGATTCAAGTGAACTGCTGCTGCGTCTGCGTTGGATCGCCATCCTCTCTGCCCAGGTCAACGCCTCCATCTCTGCCACCGGTGGCATTCACACCACCATGGACATGGTCAAGGCCATCATGAGCGGTGCCTCGACGACACAGATCGTCTCCGCCCTGCTGCAGCTTGGCCCGGAATACATTCGCACCCTGCTCTCCAACCTCAAGCAATGGTTGGTTGAACACGAGTACGAATCCCTCAACCAGATGCAAGGCAGCATGAACCTCCAGAAGTGCCCCGATCCCTCAGCCTACGAACGTGCCAACTACATGCAGGTTCTCCAAAGCTGGAAGATCAAGTAACTCCCCCGGAAATCCCGGAAGCTAAAAAATATCACCTGCACAACTCAGGTGACCGAATATAAAAAACACCCCGCAAGTGTCCAACACTTCGCGGGGTGTTTTGTTTTCATTTTTGTTTGAACCGCAAAGACGCCAAGAACGCCAAGTTTTCAAGGCATAGTTGCTTCAGATGAATCATTGCTATTCAGCACAGCAGCTTGATCTTGTACTTCAAGAAATTCTTTGAGTTTTTTAACTTTTACTGCTTCACACCAGAAAATCATATGAGTATTTTTATTGGGTATATATGGGCTCCTGAAGTCTATGATTGGTGGACACCAACTGATATTAAGTGACTGATGCAATGAGCGGTATTCTGGTGATGAATTCATAATGTATTTAAAACGATATTCAAATTTTTCAATCACACCTAATTCAATAAGTTCTTGACGGTGATATTTATATTTTCTTTCCTGTCTTTCAGACAATGATAACGTAGCCAGTCCATTGCCAATATTAGTGGGATCTTGCCACATTTTCTCTTTGGCAATTTCCATGAAATATTGGTGGTATGCAATTTGAACATCTCTGTTTTGAGATGCCCAATAACCAAGCGAAATAACAATTGAAAATACAACTGAAAAAATTAATAATGCGAGACGTTTGAATTTCTTTGTCATAGTTGTTCCCGGTTCAACCTAACAAAAATTTTCTCTCTTAACTCTGAGACCTCTGCGCCTCTGCGGTAAAAAAACTGTCTTGCTGTCTTTCTCTCCGACCTTGGCGCCTCTGCGGTAAAAAACTGCCTTGAAAACAAACCACACAAGATACCGGATCGACACGAACCTGCTCGTGGAGTCGTTAGCTCAGAATCTCACGAATCTCGGTGTTGAGTTCCTTGGCGCCTTGGGCGACGGCGTCTTTCCAGTGCATGTCAGGTAAGCGGGTGTGGGCATAAATCACCGAGCGGCTGGCGGTGATGATGGCGCCGGTGCCGTCTTGTTTGAAGCTGGCTTTGACGTCTTCGGCTCCGCCACCCTGAGCACCGTAGCCGGGGACGAGGAAGATTTGCTGGGGCATCAGGCCACGCAGGCGTGCGATGTCTTCGACCTTGGTTGCACCGACGACAGCACCAAGCAGGCTGTAGCCACAGTCGCCGACGGATTGCTCGCCGAGCTCTGCGATGAAGGCTGCCATCTCATCGACCAACTCACGGCCGTCTGCAAGCTTGAGGGTCTGGATGCGGTCACCACCGGGTTTGGACGTGCGGACCAGCGAGAACTGGCCCTTCTTCTGCGGGTTGTCAACGTCGATAAACGGCTGCAGACAGTCATGGCCCATGTAGCCGTTGACGGTCAGGGAGTCCGCACCTTTGAGTGTGCCCACGCCCTGGAGATTGCTGTCTGCGAGATTGCCTGCAGCGTAGTGCGAAGAACTGATGCCGATGTCACCACGTTTGGCATCACAGATGACAACGAGGCCCATTTCCGTAGCAAGGTGAATCAGGCGATGCAGTGCTTCAACACCGTGCCAGAGATAGCGTTCAAAACAAGCGGATTGGAATTTGACGACCGGGACATGATCGACAACAGCTTCGAGGACATCGCGTGTCCAACTGGTGATTGCAGCGACGGCTTCGTTGATATTCACTTCCGATGAGCCATTGGTTGAGGGTTGGAGTTCACGAGGAAGCTTTTCCAACACCGGGTCAATGCCCACACAAACGGGTGAACCTTTACGGGAGATCGTATCGAGCAGTCGGTCAGCAAAATGCATCAGGCATTGATCCTTTTTCCGGTCTGTGGTTTTTAAGACATGTAACCACAGATAAACACAGATGAACACAGATAAAGGCAGAAAAACAAGGGCAGGTGTTGATTAACATCTGTGTTTAT
>JBICHS010000306.1:0-5588 GCA_043101135.1 Phycisphaeraceae bacterium JB051 | reverse complement strand
TCCCGCCTGCGCGGGAGTGACGAATCAAATTTCTGTTTGGCAATTAATGACACATACTGCTCTAGCGCAACATCAAGGCAGATTTTCATGTTCAGACGCTTGCTACAACATGTCGTTTTCACCACTGTTCTGTCCACGCTTTGTGTGACAGTCGGCGCACAATCAGCATCCATCATCGAAGACGGTAACCGCGGGCGCATCTCACTCGATGGCACATGGGATGTCATCGGTGTCAACGGCATCATCCCGCAGTTCCCTGCACCGCCTGCCAGTGCGGATTGGAAAACCATCCAGGTGCCGCATCGCTCTGCCGAGCCTTATCTGATCAACAAAGGTGCAGGCCCTTACACCAATGGCGTGGTCGAAAAAGCTGTTGGTAAAGATGGCAAATACCTGCGCAACGAAAACGCCGTGGCATGGTTTAAGCGATCCTTCAAAACACCCTCTGCCAAAGACATCGCAG
Organism: Phycisphaeraceae bacterium JB051; assembly: GCA_043101135.1. Classification (GTDB taxonomy): domain Bacteria; phylum Planctomycetota; class Phycisphaerae; order Phycisphaerales; family Phycisphaeraceae; genus UBA7800. Next base: position 5,125 of record JBICHS010000306.1, on the reverse strand, counting down.
GCCGTCGAATCATTCTCTATTTCCACGGTCTGGCTTACCGCAGCGATGTCTATCTCAACGGCAAGCTTCTTGGCACCTCGCTTCAATGTCTTGTCCCCAACAGCTATGACATTACCGATCATCTCAAGCCCGGCAAGGACAATGAACTGCTCGTCGGACTCACCGAACGCGATGGGATTGTCGACCCGCAGACACAGGCTGCATTGACCCCAACCAGTGGCGTTCGTGCGGGGATTTATGGTCGGGTTGAGTTGCAGTTCTTGCCAACGGTTCGTCTGGATGATGTGTTCGTTCAGACGTATGTTGCTGACAAACAATTCGTCCTTGAGTTGACGCTGCTTAACAAGTCGGATCACGATCAAACCGTCACGCCGATGGCAACGGTCTTTGATGCTCAAGGTGTCGCAAGCTGTGAAGTCACAGACCAACCCATCACCATCAAGGCAGGTCAAACCAAGGTCATCAAGCTCAAGAAAGATTGGCTGGCGGATCATCTCTGGTCGCCTGAGATTCCCTACTTGTACAACGTCCGCGTGCAGCTTCACCAGAATGATCAGCCTGTGGATATGCTGCAGATTCCCTTTGGTTTCAGGGAGTTCACGATCAAAGGCACCGATTTTTATCTCAACGGCAACAAGACCCGACTGCTGCGTATCAGTCACTTGACCTATATCCCCGAAGAGGTTGAAAAAGCACTCACCGGCGATATTCGCAGCGGCACCATGCGCGAGAAGTCCGGCCGCCCCGTTAACAGCATTCGTTTTCATCTTGGCTTTAACAACGAGCATCAAATCCGTGCCTGCGATCAACTGGGATTCATGGCTATCCCCGAGTCCGGTTGGTATCACGTAAAGGAATACAACGAACGCGGTCGCGAGAAGTTCTTGCCCAACGTGCTTGAATACATGGAGCGTTGGATCAAGCTTTATCGCAATCACCCGTCCATCGTGATGTGGTCATTGACCAACGAACATTTCTGGGGCCGCACCGGTGAAGTGGAAATGGCCATTGCCAAACAGGTCGCCCAACGCGCGATGCAGACCGACCCGACACGCCCCATTCAAGGCGATGCGGAAGTCACATGGGATGGCACGCTCCCTGTCATCAATATCCATTACCCCGAAGGCACATCCGGCGATGTCCGCAATGTCTATCCCAATTCATGCCTGGTCATCCCCAACGATTTATATTGGCTCAAAAAAGGTAAGCTCAATACGCAGGCATGGCGTGCGGAATTTGTCTGGGATCGCCCGCTGGTCATCGGTGAATACTGGGACTTTGGCGGTGATCCTGACAAGAAATCCAGCTACTGCGGTGATGCGATTTATGATTGGGAGCGTTGGCGATTCGATAAAGTCAAAAAGTCCCCCGATAGCCCGTACATTGATGTTGTCCGCAAATCCACCGATGTCTATCGCCTTCAAGGTGTGGCAGGACTCAACCCCTGGTCCGGTCAGCAGGAAGATATCATGCCAACCCGTGGTACACGCGCGATGGACTTTCACCCCAACTTCTTTGCAGGCGAAGATGCAACACGCAAGATGATCATCTTCAATGAGTCTGCAACGCGTCTGGATTATCCCAACCTGCAATGCCGCATCATGGTTGATGGTCGTACCGTCTGGCAGAAGCAAGTCCGTGTCAGTGGTGATGCGCACAACATTCAGGCTGTCGATGTTCCCATCCAGATACCCAACGTTGCCAAGCCCACCAAGGCAACGTTCACAGCGATGATGCGCTTCTGGTCCGGCGGTGCTTTCCATCAAATGGGACAGCGTCATACCGAAACCATTTACATCATGCCCCGCACCGATCTCTCCGACATTAAGCCTCAAGGCATTGTTGTTTTCGACACACACGGCGACACCACCCAAACGCTCACAACTTTGGGCATGCAGGTTCAAGGCGTCAAGCAAATTGCAGATGACACCCTGAATAATGCCAAACTGCTCATCGTCGGCCGCAACACCAACCCGACCCCGTTCCGTGGCAAGATCATCAATTTTGCCAAACAGGGCGGTCGCGTGATTGTCCTATCTCAAGAGTCGGACTTTATCCTCGGCACCGGTATCCCCGAGCCCGATACCAAGCACGTTGCGTCGCAGGTTTGGAAAGCTTCACCCAATCACCCTGTCATCAGCGCGTTTGGCGATGAGCAGTTCTCCTACTGGAAGCCGAATCACATCGGTACAAAGTTCAACTTCACCAAGCTCTCCGTCGGCGGGATTCGATACCTGCTGCACAGTGGCGGCCTGGGGGGTATGTCATGGAGCCCGCTCGTTGAAGTGCCACAAAATAAGGGTACGATCCTGCTTTGTCAGATGCAGGTCATCGACGCTGCCAAGGTCGAACCCATGGCTGGGGCGCTGCTCAAATCCATGATCCAATACGCATTGGACTACACAACACCGGAGACCAAACCACTGCGTGTCCTTGCCAATTCGGATAGCGTCACACAGGTACTCAAAGCTGCAGGCGTCAGCTTCACCAACGGTCTTGAAGGTGGTGGCCCGATTCTCGTGGACGCGACCCATCATCTGAATAGCGATGAGATCCATGAAATCAACAGCACACTTTCACGCGGTGGCAAGGTCTGGTTGCATGGCTACGATGCAACCAATGTTCAGGCGGTCTCGGAGATTCTCGGCTTTCAACCCGCCATGTCCAAACGGGATGACACGGTACATACCATTGCATTGCGTGGGACTAATCCGCTGCTTGATGGTCTGAGTAACCACGATTATTTCTGGTCCAAAGTGGAACTGGGCGCACGCCGAGACTACTTTGAAAAGAGCAACCCCACCGCGCCGATCGGCGGACTGGATGTGCTTGATCTACCGACGCTGGATCGTGGGCAGGTACTCGGCGCACCCGCATTGATGCTCGATATTCCCAGGGATTCAGGCCATATTTTCTTTGACGGTGTCACGTGGGACAAAGCCTACGCAACCGAGCCGGGCAGAGTCTGTCGCATTGTCGGCACCCTTGCCATGAACATGGGCGCGACGATTGATATTTCACCCGAACGTGAATTCACCTACTTCCCCGTGAGTCTGGTCAATCATGCCAACCGCGCGTTTTTTGACCAGGAAGCAGGCGATGGCAAAGGCGGCTGGACCGATCAGGGGCCGGACAATGACATGAGTTTCTTCCTGATCAATCACACCGGCAAGTTCAACGGCATGGATGTGACCAGCGTGAAATTCCCCGTTTTACAGACCTTTGCCAAACGCCCGTTCCTCTTGATTGATCCAACACGTAACAACGGCAAAGCAGTGCTCACGTTCACCGGTGGCGGTCATGACCCCGCTGCTCTCAAGCAAGCCAAAGACATCAAAGTCAACCGCAAAGCCACCACGCTCTGGTTTCTTCAGACCGCCTGTTGGGTCAACAATATCAAAGATGCTGGCAAAACACAGTTGCGCTATGTCATCCATTTTGACGATGGCACCTCGGTCAACTTTGATCAACGCGTCGGCCTGGAACTCGCTGAGTGGTGGAACCCCAATCAGCTCGCAGCAGCGCAGGTCGGTTGGTCCGGTCGAAACAATATGCATTCACCCATCGGCATTTTTGTCACGCCATGGGAAAACCCATACCCCAACAAGACCATCCAATCCATCGACGCGATTGGCAATCTCGGTAAAGCACAAGTCGTCCTGCTTGCGATCACCGGGGGCGTGGAGCGACGTGATTAATCGGGATCATTGATCCCTATTGCAAAGGAGTTGGTCGTTGAGTCGTATCGCAATCACTTGGCGTTTGATGGTTGTTTTATCTCTGTTCTCAGCGGTGTCCATCACACAGGCTGATGAGCCGGTTGCCGATTGGCAGTTCGTGGACAATGCTGCAAATGAACAGGTCTCGGGCAATGTCTTTGCTTCACGGCCCGGGTTGCATCTGGCTCCCGTCGACGGACCCGATGGCCAGGCTGCGTATTTTGCTGAAGGTCAATACCTGGTTGGCAAACTCCCCGCAGAACTCAAACCGCCGATGACCATGTCGTTTTACGTTTTGCCCACTGGCAACCCACGTGGCTCCGTCGCAGGCATGTTCCAACAAATGCAATATGGGCACGCAGGTTTTCGCATCGGCTATCAACGCAACGGCCAAGTCTGTTTTCTCTATGAAGGTGGTGGCAAAGAACATGTCGTTCGCAGCCAATCCGAGCTTGAACATCATCGTTGGCATCATGTCGCATTGAACATCACGGCTGATGAAGTGTCCATCTACATCAACGGCAAGCTGGATCAAACGGGCAAACTCGCGTGCCCCATCACGCCGACATCAGAACCAGTCATGATCGGCAACTATTCCGGGACCGGTGGCACGTTCAACGGTTTACTCGGTCGCATCACCATCACGCAAGGCCTCGCTTCATCATTCACTGAACAAGCCCAGTCAGTCGCAGCAGCCAATGCATCGCTTGATCTGCAAAAGCTTCTGCCTCAGAAACCGGCTGTCGAACCCGAAAGCATCTCCGAGCAGTGGGTCAGCAAAAACCTGATCTTTGCTCTGCGGTTTAATGGTGATGTTTCAGCAACCACCCCGGCGGGCGTCGTTGAAGCGTTGGATGTGAACCCGTTTAATCTTGAACAGGGCGAGCTGGTTGATGGTGTTGTGGGGCAGGCATTGGCCATCAAACGTTACAAGTTTTTGAAGTATCCCAAACCCGCTAACTTCCCGCCTGCTGAAGGTGGGACGATCAGCTTGTGGTTTAAGCCCGGTGATTGGTATACGCCCGATGCCATCGCCTTTGTCAAAAAGAACACCTATGCCAAACGCAAAATGATTTTCACTGTCGATAAAGCCAAAGGTTCACCCTGGGGGCCATGGGAAGCCGCAGTGCAATTGTTGGGAGACCCGGCGGATCAATTGGCACAGGTGCGCATTCAACTTGGTGATGCATTTGGCCTGGAAACCAAGCAGAAACTTGATCCGGAGAAATGGTATCACCTCTGCGCCACATGGGGTAGAGATGGTGGCGATCCATCCAAGACACGAGGAATACTTTATCTGAATGGTAAACAGGTTGATGTATTGCTCAATACCAAAATTCCCACCAGCGCGATTGATCAACACCTGATCATCAGCACGACCAATCCCGGTGTGACCTACTCCGGCA
>JBICHS010000305.1:0-9389 GCA_043101135.1 Phycisphaeraceae bacterium JB051 | reverse complement strand
CCAAAATAAAGATTAAACCCGTCAATATAGGCAATTACGCGATATTTCCCCGAAGTTGACAAATATTAATCTCCATTGATTCTAAGGCCGATATGTATTACTATACATATGTCAAAGGTCTTAAGACTGTAGGCAAAGTATTCAGCATAAAACTTCCCCAAGGAGCGCATCCTTGGGCTGACGCTCGCAAGAGCGTCCCGTATTCAAGGCCAGCAGGAATTCCTGCTGGCCTGCTTTTTGATGATACAACAAGTTGTTGGGAATACTGGGGCAAAGTTGTCTTTCGTCACCTTATCCACAATAAATGCACGGCTAAATCCTACGAGCTTACAAAGCAGCAAATGCTTTACCCGCTGCTGCAATCGTCTTATCAATCGCGGCTTCATCATGGGCGAAGCTGACGAACCATGTTTCGAATTGACTGGGTGGAAGCAAGACGCCTTCGTCGAGCATGGTGCGGAAGAAGGCTGCGAATTTTACCGTATCACATTTGGCGACGTCGGCATAACACGTCACCGGCGTATTGGCCTGCTCGGTGAAGAAGCACGTGATCATCGAGCCCACGCGCTGCACCGTCACCGGCACGCCTGCTTCAGACGCAACCTTCTCCAAACCGGCCTGCAATCTGGCGGACATGGCTTCGAGGTGTTCGTAGACTTCGTTTTTCTCGTCGAGCACTTCGGTGAGTGTGGCGATGCCTGCTGCCATGGCCAGGGGGTTGCCTGAGAGCGTACCTGCTTGATACACGGGGCCCGCCGGTGCCATGAGTTGCATCAGTTCTGCCTTGCCGCCGTAGGCTGCACAAGGCATGCCGCCGCCGATGACTTTACCCAGACACGTTAAGTCGGGCGTGATGTTGTAGAGCGATTGAGCGCAACCACTGTGCACGCGGAAGCCGGTCATTACTTCATCAAAAATCAGGATCGCGTTGTGCTTGTCACAGAGTTCCCGCAAGCCTTCGAGATAGCCGGGGGTGCCTTGGCTTCCGGGGGCAGGGGGGATGGTGCCCATGTTGCCTGCGATGGGTTCGAGAATAATGCCTGCGATTTGATCAGCCTTGGCTTCGAAGAGTTGCTTAGCTGCATCCAGATCGTTGAACGGCAAAAGCAACGTGTTATCCGTAATCGCGCTGGGCACGCCGGGACTTGATGGATGCCCCAATGTCAACGCACCGCTACCCGCTTCAACGAGCAGGCCATCGGAGTGACCGTGGTAGCAGCCGGTGCATTTGATGATCGCCGGTTTCTTGGTTGCAGCACGTGCAAGACGGATGGCAGACATCGTCGCTTCGGTGCCTGAGTTCACAAAGCGCACCTGCTCCACGCTGGGAATCGCATCAATGACCATGTTGGCCAACTTGGTCTCCGCTTCGGTTGGCATGCCGAAGCTCGAACCTTTGCGTGCAGCCTTGGTCATCGCCGCGACCACCGGATCAGGACAGTGTCCCAGGATCAATGGCCCGTAGCTGCCGACGTAGTCCACATAGCTGTTGTCATCGATGTCGGTGACGGTGCACCCGCTGCCGGACTTGGCAAAGATCGGCTCACATCCCACGCTCTTGTAGGCACGGACAGGTGAACTGACCCCGCCGGGCATGACTTTGCATGCTTGACTGAAAGCTTCGGACGAAAGTTTGGTACGCGATGGGGATGGTGTCTTTGCCATAGGCACATCAGTGTAACAGAGTCGATCAAGCCGACAAGGAGGGATGATGTGTTCAGTAATCAAGACATGTAACCACAGATAAACGCAGATGAACACAGATAAAGACAAGCAGGGGTAAATTAATTTAGTTATTGGGTTCGATGCTAATTTTTGTTTCGCCTTTGAGTGAGCGTTCAAAGTAGTCTTTTAGTGACTGGGTGTATTGACTTTCATCCTGTTGGAGTTTTGTGAAGGTGGGGGTGGTACTGCGGTCTTTGGGATCCAGTAGACGCCACGGCCAATCGTATGTGTCGCCTGCAGTCTTATCGTAATGGATCTCTTTATGGTCAAGGCCGTAGTCGTCTATGCCATCCTCGCCGATGTTGTAGATTCTCAGTTCCTTGCCATGCTGAATCATGCGGATTTCCTGTCCTCGTGCGTCAACGGGGATGGGGTTGTAGATGTCGCTTAAGGACTTGGGCCAATGGCCATTTTGCATGCGGTACTTTTCGCACGCCAAGGCAACGATCATGGTGCGCACGTGTGATTTTTGTCCCATGATGGTTTTGTTGACATAAGGATGTCCTGATTCATTGGACTCTTGGTCGAGAAACGACCAATTCATTTTCTGAGCACCTGCATCAAAAGCGATGGGTTGCAATTGGTTTCTGATTTTGAGCATTTGGCCAGCTTGAGAAGCAGCCATAGATTGCAGCACGCCGGGGCACCAGTAAATAAACTGACGAACGATTGTGTCAGAGCACCAGTCAATAACATCCGGTGTGTAGGACATATCAATATCATCAATCTCTGCTCCCATGCTTTTTGCTAAATCCATCATGGCTTTGGCTTGAAGTTTTTGGGCCTCGACAATTTGTGCCTGTTGCCGGAGGATATTGGAACTGATGTTCTCTGATGCATTGACGATTTGCAGCATGTCGTTTTCGATCAGGTCACGAAGCAGGAATTGTTTGTCAAAGTCAATCAGTTGTTGTTGGATTTGGTTAAGTCGATCAAGCGAGATTTCGCCACGGCCCAGTAGGTTTTCGACTTCCATGGTCAAAGCTATCACGCAACTGCCACGAATTAATTGGATCGAAGTATTGGTTTCGTGTTTGAAGCCATTGAGGATGTAAAAGGCTTGAAGCAAAGGTTCACATGCTTGATCGTACGAACCTTCACTTTGTCTTGCTAATGACTTGAGATAGAGCCAGCGACACAAGGCACGCATTTGTGAAGTGGTGTCTGAAAAATCATAGATATCCGTTGTGTTCGTGATGCCGAAATAGAATTGGTCATAATGGCAAACTTCATCCACCAATTGGTATGCAGTGGAGTTGATTGCTGCGATTTCCTGAACGTGTTTGGCCTGTTCATCGGTTAATCCTTCGCCAAACTTAGGCCATTTCCATATCGCGATAATGGGTGCCGAATTCTCATATTCTTCCGGTAATGGGCGGACGCTGAGCATTGCTGCTTTGAGCAGATTCGTGCCATCCTGCTCTTTGGGGATATCCGGGATGGCTTTAGTTGTAATGCCGTTTTGAGCAATTTCTGCTTTGATATGTTCGATGGCCTTTTCGCCTCGGTGATTCAGCCACATTGTCAGACAGATTACTGTTAACGTGCCGATCAAAAAGCCCCAGAAGCAAAGACGTTTGGTCCATTTCCACGCAAAACCAAAAAACCTTCGTTTTCGACTTGGTGGGTCGTATTGATCCATTTCAATCAGAATGTCGTTGAGATCATCTACGGTTTTTGTCATGTATTTGTAGCCTTATTTTCAAAGCCCCGGTGAAGGCTGGTATTTCATTTGCTTGTTTTCATATCACATGTTCCGACACCTTGCGGAGTTTGGTGATGATCTGCGGGATGACCTGGCAGGCTTGGTCGATTTGTTCTTCGGTGGTGTAACGGCTCAAACTAAACCGCACGGAGCCATGCGCGACTTCCGGGGCGACGCCCATGGCCAGTAACACTGGTGAGGGTTCAAGTGAACCGCTGGAACACGCAGCACCGGCAGAGGCGCAGATACCTTTTTCCGAGAGCATCAACAGAATCGCTTCGGCTTCGAGCTTGGGGAAACCGAGATTGGTGGTATTCCACAGGCGTTTATATTGTCCGGCTTCAGACATATCACAGGGATTGACGACCGCTCCGGGGCAATTTTGGAGGATGGTCTTTTCAAGTTTGTTACGCAGCTTGGAAAGTGATTCGATGAACTGAGCGTTGGTGAAAGGTAACGCCAGTTCGGCTGCCTGTCCCATGCCCAGGATTGCGGGGATGTTTTCCGTCCCGCCACGCAGTTCACGCTCCTGTGGCCCGCCGAGGATTTGTGACTCAAGGCGGATGCCACGTTTGATGTAAAGTGCACCGACACCTTTGGGGCCGTGAAATTTATGAGCCGCCATTGTCATCATGTCCGCTTCGATGGCATGAACATCCACGGGCAATTTGCCGACGACCTGTGTGGCATCGACATGAAACGCGACGCGGTGTTCATGGTTGTGAGCGATGTTGATCAACTGTGCAATCGGCTGGATCATGCCGGTTTCGTTGTTGGCCCATTGCAGACTCACCACCGCGGTGTCTTCTGGTTTGACGTGCAGTTCCAATGCTTCTCGCAACGTATGAGCGGTGACGATGCCACATGGATCCAGTTGTAATCTCACGACGCGACAGCCTTGTTTGGCTAACTTCTCAGCTGGCTCACGTACGGCAGCGTGTTCGGCATCACTGGTAAAAAGCACCGTGGCATGTGAGCCATTGATCGCAAGGTTGTTGGCTTCGGTCCCGCCGGACGTAAAACAGATTTCACGTGGTCTTGCGCCGACGAGCTTGGCAACCGATGCGCGGGCCAGCTCCAATTGCTGACGAACCGTTTGCCCAAAGCGATGCACGCTTGAGGGGTTGGCCCAGTATTGCTCGTTGGCCGTGTTCACAGCCTCAATCACCGATTCGGCAGGTTGCGTTGTGGCATTGTTGTCCAGGTAAATCCATTGCATGTTCAGTATTGTAAAGTCTCATGCCTCATTCGTCTTGCTTACTCGACGAACGCAGGCGGATCACGTATCGTGTTGGGCAATGAAACATCTGCTTGGCGTCATCTTGATCATGCTGCTCGGGTCGCAGAATGCTTTGGCACAGGACCTGCCTCAACAGGTTCCCGCTGCCAGCGATGAGGCTTTGCATTGGCTGTTGTTGCCAACGCCGCCCAAGGCTGTTTCGCAAACGTCAACGCAGACTGCTTCAGAGGATGTTGAGCAACCCAAGTTGCCCCCGTACCAGATTCTGCTGAACATGACCGATCGTGATCAGGCTTCACAATGGGCCGGGATCACGCAGCTGCGTGGTGATCTGCAGCCAACCAGTCTCGCTGCGGTGGGGCATGACCTGTATGTGGTTCTGGGTTCATCACAGGTTTACTGTGTGCAACGTCAGGAGCCGCCCCCGGGGACGATGCTCCGTGATGTGATCAAGATGGTGGTCCAACCCAAGCTGCCAGTCGAAGGGCAGGTCATCTCCGCGATCGCCAACGACAAAGGCTATCACATCATCCTCGAACCGAAGTTGACCGTCGAACGTCTGGTCGACGAGAAGCAGACCCCCGAGGATTCACGTTTACTTCTGAAGCTGTATCGCAACAAGTGGACGCAATCACCTTTGCCTGATGCCGTATTGGATTGGCAGCAATTGCATCTGATCACAACAGGCAGCAATGATCAAATCGCTTATGCAGGTGTCGCTGATGGCCAACTGGTCATGACTGCAATGCAGGACGAACATTGGCAGACGCAGCAACTTGATTTCACCGTTCCCATGCATGCCAGGCTTCATTGGCTCAATATCAACGGGCATCACATCGCTGCCATGGTCGATTCTCAGGATCAGCAATTGACCATTGCATTGCATTTGATCGTTGGAGATCAGACGCTTGCGTTGGGCGACTTCCAGATTCCAGAAGCGGATTTGAAGGTTTGGACGCTCCTTGCCATGGGTGAGAAAGTCGGCCTGATCATGCAGAACGCGACCAATGACCAACTGACCTTGCAGACACTGGATTTACAGGGCGATCAACTCGAAGAACCCATCGTCATTACGGTCGGCAATCCGGTTAACGATCTGAACCAACCCGGTCGCTGGATCGTGTTGGCTGCGATGATGGCCGGCATGCTCGTACTCTTTAGTGTCTGGCGTCGTGATCCGGCGACCGCGAAAGTCACCGTCCCGCAAGGCTATCAAATTGCAGCGGTCTCCAAACGCTTTTTGGCGTTGATGATTGACCTGGCGCCATGTGGCATGATCAGCAGCTATTTCTTTGATATCACCATGCAGCAGCTTGTCGATCAGTGGCCGGGTGTTGCTATCACATGGGAACAACTCATGCCCGGCCTGGTGACCATCGCCATCTACATTACGCATACCACGGTCAGTGAAATCTTCACCGCTCAAACCGTTGGCAAGAAAATCATGGGCATCTCCGTCTGCACCATGGACGGCCAATCCCCCGACGTCTGGCAGGTGATTCTGCGGAACCTGCTCAAAACGCTGGATCTCATTGCCTGGTACGCATTGCCGTTTCTGGTCATCGTCAGTGCCTACCGTCAACGACTTGGCGATATCGTTGCCAGGACGGTGGTGATCCAACCCAAGCTGCCGGATATCGAAGAGTGATATCTGGCCGCCGCCGGTTTAGCGCGGCTTTTATCGCAAAATTTACCAGCCCACGATCCTTGCGTATCATGTGAGCATGAGTGAATCCTTATCCAATACCTCACGTAGTGCCATTGTTCTGCTCTCTGGCGGGCTTGATTCTGCGACGACCCTTGCCATCGCCATGAATCAGGGCTTTGCCTGTCACGCGCTGAGTTTTGATTATGGCCAGCGTCATGATGTTGAACTTGATGCTGCCAAACGTGTCGGTGAAGCGATGGGGGTTTCGTCCCATCAAACCATCCAGATCAATCTCCGCGACTTTGGTGGTTCTGCGTTGACTGATGACATTGACGTGCCGAAAAACCGTGATGAAACGCAGATGGTTGAAGACGATATCCCGGTGACCTATGTCCCGGCACGTAACACCATTTTCCTTTCCTACGCACTCGCCTTGGCGGAGGTCAAAGGCTGTGGTGACATTTTCATCGGCGTTAACGCGGTGGATTACTCAGGCTATCCCGACTGTCGCCCGACGTTCATCAACGCGTTTGAAAAGATGGCCAACCTCGCAACCAAAGCAGGTGTCAATGGCAAGTTACTCACCATCCACACGCCATTGATCCAACTGCCTAAAACCGAGATCATCGAACGCGGCACCAAGCTCGGTGTCGATTACGGTCTGACCCACAGCTGTTACGATCCCGATGAGCAAGGCCGTGCCTGCGGCTGTTGTGATAGCTGTACACTGCGAAAAAATGCCTTTGAACAATTGGGGTTGAAAGACCCCGTGCTCAGTCATCTTGATGCGTGAGATACATGCCCGTCGGATCAGTTGATGATTGGTTGAATCTGACGGTCATGACCACAGTGACTACAATGCCCTCATGGAACTAACCGTCGCCCCGCAAAGTTACAGACCTTCGGATGATTCGCTCGTCCTTGCACTGAAGCAGGCAACCCTTGCCATGACGCGCATGGTCTGTGAGGAAACAACATTGGATGGTGCTATCGCCTGTACCAATCCTGATGCGCCACTGATCCGTCAAGCCAACCGTGTTGCTTCGTGGGACGGCAGTGCCGCAAGCCTCCAGGCGTTGATCGATCACTTTGAGCAGCAGCAACTCCATGCACTGGTCATCGACTGTGAGCAAGCAACGCTCGACGAATCACAGGTGCAACGCGCAACGCAGAACGGCTATGTCGCCGACACACGACAACTGCTTGTCATGGCACAGTTCACGGCTTACGACAAAATGAACACCGACCTGCAGGTCATCCCCGCTCGCGCTGCTTACCGTGAAGTCAAAACCATCTATACCCGCATGGCCCAAACCGACTTTGGTGGTGATCCTGATCTGACCAAACAGCTTTGCGATGTCATGGTCAACCGATTGGATGAACCGCGATTGGATCTATTTTTAGGTCGCATGGATCGCAAGCCTGTTGCGCTCTGCGGTGTTTACACACAGGGCCAGATCGGCGTGATCGTCCCCGTTTATGTCGACCCGGACATGCGTGGCAAACGACTTGGAATAACCATGCTCAACCATGTGTTGGAACATTGTGCACGGGCGCAATTGCAGCAGGTGATCGTGGATCGTTCGCCCGGGTGTTATGCCATCCCGATGTACGAAAAAGCAGGCTTCGTCACCGGTCCAAAATACATGAGGTTACTCAAACATGTCGGATAACAAGCCCATCTCAACTGGCCTGTTGTGGGGGGCACGTCTCCTGTTACTCATTGCCTTGGCGGTCAGCAGCTACCTGCTCTATCACTCACTTTCAGGTGGTGGTCAGCTTGCCGGTTGCGGCGCGGACTCTGCCTTCGACTGTGAATCCGTGCTGGCCAGTAAGTGGTCCAAAGTCTGGAAAATCCCGACCTCCGCGTTAGCCATTGCGGTGTATGTCATCACGCTTGGTGCTTTGAACCTGGTCAAACGTCCCAACACAACGCTTGCCAAACTCATTGCAGGCATTGGCGCGATGAGCATCATCGGCTCGGGTGTCTGGTTTACGTATCTGCAATTTGGCATGCTCAAAACCATCTGCATCTGGTGCATGACCGCCCACGTTACCGGGTTGCTGGGCAGCATTCTGATTCTCATCGCCATCCCCAAGCCTCAGCGCTTCCTGTCATTGGTTGGCATCATGCCCGTTCTGGCGATGCTCAGCATTCAGATCAACGACAAGCAAATCACGCACACCGTCCAGACCATTGAGACGGCTGCAACGGCAGACGCGGCATCGTCCACGGACACGCAGCAGCCAACCGAAGGTCAGATTCGCATCGGTAGAAATCAGGTCTTGCTGATGGGTAACCGCGTTGCCATCGATCCACACAAGCATCCGATTTTGGGTTCACCTGATGCCAAAGAATTTCTGATGTATCTGTTTGATTACACCTGCCCGCACTGCCGCGCTTTGCATGGCAATCTCAAGCAGGCAATCAAACGCTACGGTGATCAACTGGCAATCATCGCTTTGCCGATGCCGCTCAACAGTGACTGCAATCCTCTGGTTTCGAAGAACGAAGAGCGTCACAAAGATGCATGTCGCTTGGCTATTTTTGCGTTGGCGGTGTACAAGTCATTACCTGAGCAGTTTGTCACGTTCGACAGTTGGTTGATCGAAAACGTTCCCGACGCTGCTGCGGCACGAGCCAAAGCCATTGAACTCTTTGGTAGTGAGAACGCATTGGACAAAGCAATTGCAGATCCGTGGATTGCCAGGGAAATCGAGCGTGACGTGAAGCTCTACGAACTCTCCGGTGGTGGTGTCATCCCCAAGCTCATCGGCAAAAACACGCTCATCGCCGGTCGCCCCGGCGACGTGCTGGATCTCTACGATCTACTCGAAGACGAGTTGGGTTTGGTGCCCGTTGCAGAAAAGTAAAATTCACGTTGTATCACGAAAGCCGTGTCGCTCCTGCGGCACGGGTTGCCTTCTAATTATTTGCGAATAACCACCCGTGCCCCGGGAGGGACACGGCTTTGATGAATAACTCAAAAATCCAAATCACGTGCAGGCCGCACCAGTAACTTGCGCAACACCGCCAACAACGTGGACACCGGTTCGAGATAATTGGACGG
>JBICHS010000304.1:0-2898 GCA_043101135.1 Phycisphaeraceae bacterium JB051 | reverse complement strand
GTCGGGATCTGCTTTGGCAAGATCGTCGCAGAGCTCAGAACGCATGCCCAGTTTTTTGGATCGTCCCGAACAGTCGCCGGAACTGGCCTGCACGCCATGTTCGCTTCGGCAAGAATGGGAGTCACCAATGACCACACCAGTGTACATCGGCATCGACATCAGTAAAAGAACTTTGGACTTCGCAACCCCCGACCGCTACCTCGGCCAAGTCGCCAATACGTCGGTCGGCCATGAGCAATTGCTCAAGCAACTCGCTGCCTTGGGCAACGTGCATGTGGCCATGGAAGCCAGCGGCGGTTACGAACGACCGTTACTTCAACACCTGTTAACCGCCGGTTCTGACGTGTCGCTGGTTCAACCGACCTGCGTTCGACACTTTGCTAAAAGCCTCAAACTTCATGCCAAGACCGACCGCATGGATGCTATGCTCATCGCACGATTTGCTGCCACAACAAAACCCAAGCCCGTAGAAAAAGCCTGTAAAACAAGCGAAAAACTGCGTGCTTTGCGCGATCGACGTGATCAGATCATCGACGATCGCGTGCGCGAACAAAACCGTTTGGAGTGCTGCGACGACACGACCATCGCCCGCATGATCAAGCAAAGCATCGCGCGTTTGCGCAAGATCGAATCACAGCTCGATGCCCAGATCACACACTGTTTGAGTCGATCAAAATCTTTGTCCGCCAAGGCCGATCGTTTGACGCAAGTCGTCGGCATTGCCAACCAAACTGCGGTGACATTGCTGGCCCACCTGCCAGAACTGGGTACCGTCAACCGTCAACAAATCGCCGCGTTGGCCGGTCTTGCGCCCTACGCTCATGACTCGGGTGTCATGCGTGGTAAACGTCGCATCTTTGGTGGCCGAGCTGTGGTGCGCCGTGCGTTGTACATGGCCAGTTTGTCGGCCGTGCGTCACGATGCGGTGTTACGTGATTTTTACCAACGGCTGCTCGCTGCGGGCAAAGCCAAGAAGGTCGCATTATGTGCCTGCGCCCGGAAGTTGTTGGTGCACGTGAATTCGCAGTGTGCCCAGCCCCAAGCCCTTCCGGGGGAAAAAGCCGCCGGCGCTTGAGGCAAATGCCTTAACAAACAACACAGCCGCTCTGCGGTTTAAATCCGGTTCACCAAAATCTCACTCATGCACAAATCGGACAATTCGCTACCATGTGTCGCATGAACCCACTTACACACATGCAATGGATCGGCGATGCAGCGACTGGCTACCTTCGCCTTTTGGATCAGACCCAGCTTCCCGAAGTTGAAACCTATATCGACTGCAAAGATGTGCAGACGGTTTGGGATGCCATCAAACGCCTCTCGGTTCGCGGTGCGCCGGCGATTGGGATCAGTGCTGCATATGGCCTGGTCATCGCTGCACAGAAAGGCACGTTTGCTGAGTCCGCTGAGTATCTTGCAACCAGCCGCCCCACCGCAGTGAACCTGTTCTGGGCGATTGATCGGATGAAGACCGTGCAGCCTTGCACGGCTGATGCGTTGCTTGCTGAAGCGATCAAGATTCACGATGAAGACCGGGCGATGTGTCGGGCGATTGGCGAGTTTGCCATGCCGCTCATCGAAGCGTTGCCCGAGGACAAACGTGGTGTACTGACGCACTGCAATGCTGGCGCGCTGGCCACGGGTGGTATCGGCACGGCGACGGCACCGATGTATGTTGCTCACGAAAAGGGATTGAATTTCAAGGTCTATGCGGACGAAACCCGCCCCCTGCTTCAAGGCGCGCGACTGACCACATTCGAGTTACAGGAAGCGGGCATTGACGTGACGCTGATCTGTGACAACATGGCTGCACAGGTCATGCGCGAAGGCAAGATCGGCATGGTCATCACCGGTGCCGACCGCATCACCGCCAATGGTGACGCTGCCAACAAGATCGGCACGTATGGTGTGGCGATTCTTGCCAAGCATCACGGCATCCCGTTCTATGTCGCAGCCCCCAGCAGCACGTTCGACTTCAATCTCGACAGTGGCGACAAAATCCCCATCGAACAACGCGGCAGCGAAGAAATCACCGAGGGCTTCGGCAAACGCACCGCCCCGGAAAATGCCAAGACGTATAGCCCCGCATTCGATGCCACCCCTGCAGATTTGATCGCCGGCCTGATCACCGAAAAAGGCATCATCAGCCCAGTCACCACGGAGAACATCAAGAAGGTATTGGGGTGAGTTTGTTATCTGTGACAAGGCAATTTAGCCACAGATGCACACAGATAAACTCAGATGCCTAAGACATTGATCCGGAGGCACAAATGAATAAACGCGATTGGCTATGGACGGGCCTCAAACTTTCAGGCCTGTATTGCTTGATCAAAACCGTTATGGCAATCCCGAGTTTGCTCGGTGGTTTATTCGCCATGTCACTTTTCTGGGATCACTTCACGACGCGCGATCCTGATGCAACGGATCGCATGGCAACAACGTTTATCAAAGCCAACGGTGCCAGTGCAGGTACAGCGGTTATGCAATTCGTCGTCTATGCTTTGTTCACATGGTTACTGATCAAACACACGGATCGCATGCTCGGCTGGTTATGCGCCAAGGATCAGATTTCGTCGCATGAGACAGCTGCCCCCATGGTGTCAGATGTGAAACTGTAAAGCACGTTTGGATATGATTCTTTCAATCTGCATAAGGTTTTAACCCTAGGGACGCTGTGTGTCCTTACCACCAATGAACTTACCAACGCCACCATCACCCGACGATTATTTTCCTATTTTTCACTCTTGATTTTTGGTTTTTGTTTGGTATTGTTCAGAGTATGCCCAACGGCCCCTTACGATACCTGTATGTCGACATGAACTCCTACTTCGCTTCCGTGGAGCAGCAGGAGAATCCGGCATTGCGCGGCCGACCCGTGGGGGTGATCCCCACCGACAC
>JBICHS010000303.1:0-6940 GCA_043101135.1 Phycisphaeraceae bacterium JB051 | reverse complement strand
ATCTGGATCGCCGTATCTCCACCAAGGAAAGTCCGTTTGAAGTTCTGCAGGTGCCCCCGTACACCGACGAATTTCGTGGTCGTCTGACCCGGCCGTTGATCCCGGTGGATCGTTTTTCGACATACTTTGGACGCCCGGGTTTGGAGGAAGGCTTAGGTGGAGGTACTCCCCCTGTAATCCCGCCGTTCTTCGTTCCCAAGCCCAAGCAACCCACAGCTTTGATCTGGGATACTGGTTTTGGTGTTTTGGCTGAACCTGCTGATCCTGCCCAGATTCAAAAGTTTGAACAGCTTATTGGTGATCAAAAACCACGCGACTTCCGCTGGGTGAGTGTCAGTGCCCAATTTGATCTCAAGGATTTTCGCTCGCAGCTTGAAGCCAAGCAGGATTTCCATCAATATCATCAAATTCCCAAGACCTGGTGGCGTGATCGTTTGATTGTCACCGACGTTGTACTTCAGCGTCAGCTTCAGAATCCTGAGACTGGTGAGTGGGGTGAGATTCAAACCCTACCGACAGTTCCCGGGAATGACAGCTTTGATTTCCTGAATAACACCCAGCTATCCTTCCGTACCGAACGCGCCAACTGGGCTCCGCCGGAAGCTGAACGTGCTTTGGAAATTGCTGCCATCGAGGAAAAACGTCTGGCTCGCCCGCTTTTCCCCGAACTCATCGAAGGTCTGTGGCTCCCACCTGATGCCAACGATCAAAACATGTCACCTGCCCTGACTGAGCAGGTCCGCAATCTGGTCACACAAATCAAGCAAACCCAGAAGCAGATCAAAGAACTCAAGCAACGCATTGCTGACGGTACCGGCCCAATCACCGCGACCCCGACAGCAACGCCGGGCAATCCTGCTGACGGTACGCAGCCTGTTGTTCTGGATCTGCCCACTCTCGAAGCGCGTCGCCTCAAACTCCGTGAGGATTTGTATGTCCTGTTGGGCATCATTGAGCCGATCGAAGTCAACACCGATACCATCAACACCAACCGTCGCACGGGTATTCTCGATCGTAATCCTCGTACCATCAGTGATACGCGGGATGAAGACGAATATGCCACGCCCGACACCATTCGTGTCTGGCAGCATGATATCAGTGTCAAGGACGGCCAGAGTGTGCGTTATCGCATCATGATCAAGGTGCTCAACCCGTTGTTCTTCCGTGATCAGGTCCCCAACGAACAGCGTGAAGAGTTCTATGGCAAACTCACCCTGACCTCGGCAGCCAGTGCATGGACCGAACCGGTGCAGGTGCTCAGCGAGCATCACTTCTTCCTCTCGGGTGCTTCCAAGAACACCCAGACGGCAACCGTCGAAGTCTACTGCATCTTCAATGGTCAGTGGCAGCGTCGCGAGTTTGACGTCAAGCCCGGTGATCCCATCGGCCAGGTCGTTCAGTTCCAGCTCGACGGTGAAACCAAGAACGTGAACATGAACGTCGGTGGTGTGGTCGTGGACATTGACTACGATGCGCCCTCAGCAGAGTCTGCCAACCAGCGGACCACACGTTTGATTTACTTCGACGGTCGCACCAACACATTGCAGACCCGCACACTCGAAGAGGATCAGAACAGTACCAAACGTGAAGAACTCCGCCGCAATCTCAAGCCCGGCAGTTAATCACTGACAACATCCAAAACATCACACAGGAGATCAAGTCCAACTTGGTCTCCTGTTTTTTTACATCTCCCGTGATGCGTTTTTAATCTCGTTTGAGAACCTGCACCAAGACCAATCCCGTTAAAACGCGTTCATGATTGAGCACAGCATTCCAATACGAATCCCATTAAGAATTCGTGCGTTGTATTGAGATATTTGAGCACCGGATGTCAATCCGTTGCAGGCACGTTGATGAGTCTTCAGACCTGCACCGCATTGACATGCTGTGCTCAACATGCACGAATTCTTAATGGGATTCGTATACATGCAATTACACCTGAAGATACTCCGTTGGCCAATCTTTCCAGACATCGCGATGGGCTTTGAATCGTCAAACTGTTCCAGATACTCATGCTGACGCTTTAGAATCTCAGGCATGTTGGATTCTTCAGGGATTTGCAAAAGCTGCCAACGACGCAGGAATTGGCCCACCCGTTGGCTACTGAGAAAGATCGACATGGGGATTGAGATGATCATCCCAAACAAGACAGGCAAAGCCCAGGGCAGTAGCGCAGGAATATACAGATCAAGCAGGACCGTCATCCCAAGTCCAAAGATGGTATGGCTGGCATGCGCTTCAGCAGCTTGCGCCCAACTGATGCCCGACTCATTTCGGTTTTGCGCATTCCATTGCACACGGTGACCAAGCAGCGTGCCAATGACAAACGTGCTGTGAAAGAGCATTTGAATGGGGGCAATGACGATCGACACCAGCGTCTCAATGAAGATACCTGCTATGAGTTTGGGGCCGCCCCCCAGATAATGCAGCTTCACCGGTTGTCCAACGGTAACCAGAAACGCCCAGAACTTGGGTAATAGCAACATGACCATTGTCACGATAAACAGTCCCAGTGGGGCATGATTAATCCAAATCACTTGGCGTCCAAGCCTAAAGTGCTTGTGATAAAGATAATACAACTGCTGGGTCTTTTGATAGCTCAGCGTTTCTGAGGTTGATAGCCGATTGTTCCAACAACCAACTTCACAAGCGAGAGATTGGCAGGCCGCGAGGCCTGGGCGATCTCTTTTTGCAGTCCACTTCGTAACTCACGATCCAGGGCGTAGAGCGTTGCACTCGAATCCACTGTCACCGTCAACGTCCCCCGGTAAAACCGCTCCAGCCGGGACTTGGCAAGTAACTCAGTAGGCACAAGCTGGGCCCATGCCTGACCGATGTTGCCCATCTGCTTGAAGGGTTTACCGACCTCGGATTTAAACCACTTGTCGAGAAACCCCATGCTCACGTCGCGGCCTTTGAAGTTACGCCACTGACGGAGATTGTCCAGGTGTTTTTGTTGGCTGTCCATATCGTCCATTGCTTACTATCATACCACGCATGAAGTTGATCATGATCGGATATCGGGGATGTGGCAAAACATCCGTTGGCAAACGTGTCGCAGAGGCACGCGGCATGCAGTATCTGGATGTCGATGATGTGACCTGCGATCGCATCGGCTGTGACTCCATCGCCAAAATCTGGGAAGACCACGGTGAACCCTATTGGCGTGCAAACGAAGTGGCTGTCACCGAAGATCTCTGCAAGCAGGATAATCTGGTCATCGGCCTCGGCGGCGGGACACTGATGCAGGACGGCGCTCGCAAAGCTGTCCAGGCAGCCACGGACACCCTCCGCATTTACCTCAAGGGCTCAGCTGAATTGCTCTACCAACGTATCACCGGTGATGTGCGTTCCAGCGAAACACGCCCAAGTTTGACGGCAATGGGCGGCGGCTTGGACGAAGTCATCCACATGCTCGAACAACGTGAACCGACCTATCAAGCCGTGGCTGATGTCGTACTGGATATCGATGGCAAGGATCTGGAGCAGGTGACAACTGCGGTGCTGGATATTCTGAATCGATAAAAGTTGCCGAGACTTTGTTGACGTTAAAGGTTCTGTGTTGTTGGCTGTTGGATGTAGCTGTGAAAATTGGCCATGCACTGCCCGTCTTCAAGCAGTATGATTTCAAAGTACAACATTGATGTAGACATCATGTCGTCAACGATGACGTAAAAATCGGATCGTCCATTGGGGCCATTTGAACTGTGTTTGTAACAAGCCGTTGAATCATCAAACGTCATGTCTTGCCGATCTTTTTCCATGTCCGGCCAACGCTGATGTTCCCGATAGAAATCTTTGTACCAACAGGTCACTTCAAATGTCGCATGCGATGCTTGACGGCGTTCAATTTGAAGCTGCTGAATCTGGAAGCTGTAATATAAATTCACAAACAAGAACGTTAGGCTAATGCTCAGCACGTACATGAACACAATCAGAAAAGTTTTATTCATATCAACTAGAGTTCCGGATTCAGTCAGCAAATTTTTCGTTTTGCACCACGTTAAACCTTGGCTTTGGGGGCGGGGCTTGCTTGAATCTCCTGCTCACCCACACCCAACCGGCGGCTGGCGAAGTCTTCGAGGATGTTCATGTAATTGATGTAGGCATCATACGGCGAATCAAACGGCGAAAAGTAGGCATGCACCTGCCCATCGTTCATATGCTTGGTGCACATGTAGTAGAAGTGGTCACTGATGGTCAGTTCTCGCCAGGCTTCGAGTAGTTTTTCGTTGCCGTTGGCGAGGACATGCGGATACATGCCGTACAACCGACCCAACGCTTCGGACTGCATGCGATTGCCTGCCCATGCGGTGATGTCGCGTTGTGTGTCCGCCCATGAAATCATGTCCGGCACGCTCAATGTCGAATGCGACTGATGTTTGGCAATGGCCTGGCTGGGCGTGTGACACCGCAGATTCTCCTGCGCCATCAAAGCCAATGGCAGATCACGCAAAAAGCCGTGAATATTGGTCGTATATTTGTGGTGTTCACCAAAGGTTTCAAAGTCCATGCCCAGCAGGATCACGTCCGCATGCTCAGCCTGTGCATTCAACCGATCAATAAATTTCTCAGCCGTCAACGGCCAACTGACCCATTGCTTATTGGAGAAACGAAAGGCGATGTCGTCACTCAGATGATAGTGACGCGTCAGCAGTTTGAGTGATTCACCAGCGACCGAGTCAAAGACACGAGTACTTGGGCGATTGCCCAGAACCTGTTCAAAGCCTTCAAGCAACATGCCATCAAAACGATCCCATGATGCAACGGTCTTGGCGATGCTGTCGGAGTAGATCAGCTCTGTATTGCGAAAGAAGCGGGGGGTTTGATCAAAGAGTGCTTCGATACGCTGGGTATGCAGGTCGACTTGTGCTTTGAATTCAGTGTTACTGGTCATGCTTGCCAGCGAGTGGTAATACGTTTCACCCAGAAACTCGACGCAACCAGTATGCGCAAGTTCTCGCAGCTGGATGATCACCTCCGGGCAATGGCGTTGGAGTTGATCCAGCAGACATCCGGTGATGGACAAAGCGAACTTGAATGGTTTGCGTTTGAATCGAGCATATCGCAGCAGTGTATGCAAAGCCGGGACGTAGCAATTCCGTGCCACCCGCAAAAGGATGTCGCGGTTAAGCGTGTGGTCGATGTAGTTGTCATCCTGATCAAAAACACTGTGAGGCTTGAGGCGCATCGGCTGATGCATTTGAAAGTACAGACAGACACTGGTTGACATGCGTTGTTCCTTCCGTGGTTCAACTTGGTCAGAAAGATAAGACATGCCAGGACCTTGATCGTTCCCCTGTTTGTATTCTCGCATTCATGCTCCCAGACACAAGGGCAAAATCATGAGAAAATGACAAAATTGTTTTGAAAGTGGTTCACTGTGTACTGAGTCCCAGTTTGCGCATCAAAGGCCCCAGCGTCAATCCCTGCCCGATGATCGAGAAAATCACGACGATGTAGGTCATCATCAGTATTGCCTGATAGCTTTCCTGTGATGCTTGCCCCATGGAGTTACGCAGACTCAAAGCCAACGCAACGGAGATACCGCCACGCAGTCCGGCCCAGGTCATGACCTTGGTCGCATGGGGGGTGAACTCGCGAATCGACTTGAGGCCAATGATCGGCAGGCCCACCGCAATGAAACGAGAAAGCAATGTGATCACGATTGCGATGATACCTGCAAGCACATATTTGCCATCCCATGTCAGCACCAACACCTCAAGGCCGATGAGGACAAACAGCACCGCGTTTAAAATCTCATCCACCAATTCCCAGAACATGTCAAGGTGATGACGCGTCTCGTTACTCATGGCAAAGGACCGCCCGTGATTGCCGATAAACAGCCCGGCAATGACCATCGCAATCGGCCCGGAGACATGCAGGCGACTGGCCATCGCATACCCACCCATGACCAAGGCCAGGGACAGCAGGATTTCAACCTGGTAGTTGTCCACACTCCGAAGCAGGATGTAGCAGATCAACCCGAGTAACAAGCCCCATGCCGCACCACCCAAGGCTTCCTGGGCAAAGAGGATGGCAATGTCGCTGGCAGCGTTATGCGCTTCACCGCTGTCCCCATGTCCCGTGGATAACCCCGCGATCCCAAGCAATGCCAGGAACACCACCACGCCAACGCCGTCGTTAAACAACGATTCGCCGGTGATCTTGGTTTCAAGTGATTTTGGGGCGCCCAGACTTTTGAGAATGCCAAGGACTGCAATCGGATCGGTAGGGGAGATCAATGCCCCGAAAATCAGGCAGTACTTGTAATTCACCGGCAGCTGGATCAGGTCCAGCATGTAGTACGTCAGCGTCCCTGTGATGAAGGTGCTGGCTACCACGCCGATGGTCGCAAGAATCCCAATGACGAATTTCTGTTTGCTCAGATCATTGATGTTCACATGCAACGCACCTGCAAAAAGCAGAAAGCCCAGCATGCCCTGCATCAAGGTCTGGTTAAAGTCGATGCTGAATACCAGATCATGAGCCACCTGGTCGATCGTCGGATGTTGCTTGCCCACCAGGACCACGATCAACGACAAGACCAGCGACATAACCATCAGGCCAATCGTCGTTGGTAGTCGGATGAGTTTGTGATTCAGATAGCTGAACACCGCAGCAAGCGTGATGAGGATAGCAATGATGTCGAAAATGCCCATGCGTCTTGGCCCCTTGAATCAACCATTTGACCCGTTGGGCATATGGTACCGCAAAAACGATTCCCACAATCGCAAACAGCCACAACATAGACAGCAAACCTGTGACCCATTGATCCAACCTGAAAATAACAACCATGCAAGCTGGAACAAACTGGCCTTGGGTCAACGACCTGGAACTAAAGCCAGGGGGTTTCAGACCCCGGGACGTTGCGGTATCACATTCACCCCAACGCCATGTCATCACTGCCCGATAACCATCTGAACACACAATTCGAATC
>JBICHS010000302.1:0-3684 GCA_043101135.1 Phycisphaeraceae bacterium JB051 | reverse complement strand
CCCTGTGACGGGGTGATTGATGAAGTGGGCAAGATTGACAGATTCTTACTTTGCCGAGTCAACCGTATGAGTAAACGTCGAGTTGTCATCACCGGCATGGGCTGTGTCACCAGCCTCGGTCTGACCGTGGACGGTGTCTGGGAAAAGGTCAAAGCAGGTACCAGTGGTATCGGCATGATCACCCGCTTCGACACCAAAGACCACACCGTGAAAATCGGTGGTCAGATCGATGAGTGGAATTCGCCCAACATTAATCCGCGCGAAGCAAAGCGTCTGGATCGTTTTTCCCAGTTCGCATTGAACGCCGCTATTGATGCGACCAACAACGCAGGATTGAATTTCGAAGAACTCAATCCGTGGCGCTGTGGTGCAATCATTGGTACAGGTATTGGCGGTATCGAGGAATTTGAAGACGGCTATCGCAAGATGATCGAAAAAGGTCCATCGCGCGTCAGCCCCTTCATGGTCCCCAAGCTGATGTGTAACGCCGGTTCAGGTAACGTGGCTATCCACTTCGGGCTCAAGGGTCCCAACGCGGCTGTCGCCACCGCCTGCGCCTCCGCCGGTCACGCCATTGGTGAAGCCGTCGACGCCATCCGCAACGATGCCGCCGACGTGATGATCACCGGTGGTTCAGAAGCTGCCCTGACCCCGCTGGGTTTGGCCTGCTTCATCGCCCTCAAAGCTTTGTCCAAACGCAATGACGATCCCACCAAGGCATCGCGTCCGTTCGACAAGGACCGTGACGGCTTTATCCTCTCCGAAGGTGCAGGCATCCTCGTGCTCGAAGAGTACGAATATGCCAAGGCTCGCGGGGCTACCATCTACGGTGAACTGATGGGCTACGGCAGCACATGCGACGGCTCACACATCACCGCCCCACTGGAAGATGGTGCTGGTGCATCGTACGCCATGGAAATGGCACTGAAGGATTCAGGCCTCAACACCGACCAGATCGGCTACATCAATGCTCATGGCACGTCCACGGGTCTTGGTGACATCGCTGAAACACGGGCGGTCAAGAAGCTCTTCGGCGAACGTGCCTACCAGATCCCCGTCTCTTCCACCAAGAGTATGACAGGACACCTTCTGGGTGCCTCCGGCGGTGCAGAAGCCATTCTCACCACCATGGCTATCAAGGATGGTATCCTGCCACCGACGATCAACCTGGAAAACCCCGATGAAGAATGCGACCTGGATTACATCCCCAACGTCGCACGCGAAACGCAAGTGCAATACGGCATGAGCAACTCCTTCGGATTCGGTGGCCACAACATCAGCCTGGTCATCGGCAAAGTCTAATTTTTTTGCTTGTACTGTTGCATTAAAAACATCAACTTGCACATTAGACAACCAAACACAACTTCAAAAAGGCAGTCTCAATCACGAGACTGCCTTTTTATTTACATGCCATCGACCATACATCTACATTCTGCGTCTTTTAAAACTTCGCAACACAAATCAATAGCTGCATCACTGTGTGATGCTGAAACTGCAAAGCAGTTTATTCTTTACCCCTGTTTAAAACGAGATCTCATTTTCTGCCAAATCTCAAAGAAACCCTCAAACATGATCGCTCCTACGCTCCTTAACCAATCACCTTGTTTACCCAGATCATCCGGTATTCATTGGAGTTTCGCCCCCCCTTTCGCTACAATGACACAATGCTCTGAAACGACCAGAGTTCACCGATTCCGTACCCGCATGACAGGCCCGAACATGGCAACGACATTGGCATTCTTGAATCTTGGTAACTGGGAAATCATCATCATCCTGGCGCTGGGCCTGCTGATCTTCGGCAGACGTCTACCCGAAGTCGGACGTTCCCTGGGTAAAGGCATCGTCGAATTCAAGAAGGGGCTCTCAGGCGTTGAAGACGAAATCAACAACGCTGGCAAAGATGACGGCGGTGACACCAAGTCCGCCAGCCAACTCGACTCCGACGCCAACCAGGCCTCCACCAGCAACACGCAAAACGAATCCACCAAAACACATTAAGCCTCGGCAGCGAAGCCCCACCAATCGTTTATTACAGCTAAGGCGTACTGCATTGTGAATAAGAAACCGAGTCAAGATGACTCGGCTATATGCACGTAGCCCAACCATCTTGGCTGGGATTGATTCAATGCTATTGTCACGCACTGAACGACTGTTTTTGCAACATCCAAACTGCAAATTCAGTTCACCCATAATGCCAGAAAGTTATTTCTGTCGCGTATCCTGCATGTCCTGCACTCCCTGATCACGCATCGCATCATCCCCAAGCCACCCGATGACTGGCCAACGCGAGCAAATCTGACGGGGCTACACCACAGCTTTCAACACCGAGGATACGCGACTTCAATCACATCCCATCCCGCCCAATTGATTTGACTTAGCCCACAATTTTGGTATCTTGTCACATCTGATTTCGCCAACAGAGGGCGATTAGCTCAGTTGGCTAGAGCGCACGCTTCACACGCGTGAGGTCACAGGTTCGAGCCCTGTATCGCCCATTAAAAACGCCTCAGCAGTTTCGACTGTTGAGGCGTTTTCAATTGATACTCACAACACTTCAATTCGTATCTTCTGGGAACATACATGAATTATTGGCAACATGTACTTGCAGCATTACCTACTAGTGGTGTTTTTACACTAGGACTGGGTATCTTTCTCTGGCTTTATCTCAAGCGAAAAACAGAAGCTGATATTGCCGACACATACAAGAGAAAAGAGCAGGAAAGACAAGCCGAACACCAGAGAGAACTCGAGGGATGGAAGGCGGGGTATGTAAAAGCACTAGATGAAAATCGAATACGGTTCGCCAAGCTTTATGATGAACGCGCTATCGCAACAAAAGAAATGTATAGCAGACTCATCAAGATGGATACAAAAATAAGAGCATGTGTTTTTAATATTCAATTCACCGATGCAGTCCTTGCAGAAAAAGGATTAGTAGTTACTAAAGGTTCTGCGACAGATGATATGCGTATTGAACTTTACCTTGAAGCATCTGATTCGATAAGAGCATTCAATAGCTATGCATCTGAATGTAGAATTTTACTAGGCACACAAACAAGTGAGATGTTAGCTAAAACCGAAGAAATTACTACAGAAATAGGGCTAATTTTATCAGTTTTAAAAGATATCGAAATACACGATAAAATTGCAGAACACATGCCTAGGTTACGAACGAAAATTGACGAATTATCGAAAGAATCGACACCTCAATTAATCAAGCAGCTAGAAAGCGAGTTTCGTAAAATTTTAGGGGTAGATATTTAGAATTTCAACTCTTATAGAAAGCAATAAATGTCACTAGCAATCTCTCACTGCATCTGTCGCATCATCAGGTAACTTGTGATGCGCTTTTCACCATCAGTACCATATTGGACGGTGTGGACTTGCCAACCTTTGGCGCCTAACGCGGTGAGTAGGAGTTCAAGTTTTTGGGATTGGTTGTGATTGATCGTGGGCAAATCCAACTCACTGAAAAACCTCCGCGGCACCAGGTTCCAATCCTTACTCGTACCCGTTGCTTCAACAGTGTTCGTCGAATCACGCCAACTCATGGTGTAGTCAAAGCGATTGTTGGCTGTGTGTTCACCAACATTGCTGCTTAATTCAAGCGTTGCATATTCATAGCGATGACCACGCATCCCCACGAATGAGGCGCCGACGAACATGCATGCGATTAGAAACATA
>JBICHS010000301.1:0-4006 GCA_043101135.1 Phycisphaeraceae bacterium JB051 | reverse complement strand
CGTATCCCCGCCGTTTTCCGCAACCAGTTCCTGGGCGACAGCAACAAGCTTGTCACGGACAGCAATGGATTGTTCCAATGAACTGCCATATGGCAAAGTTGCTGAGACCACGGATGTGTCCGACTCGACCTTGGGCATGAGAATAAAACCCATGCGACCACTTTGGGCATAACCAATGACCGCAATAAAGCCGCTGACTGCGATTGCAGTGAAGATGTATCGGTATCGCACGACGAAACGAATCATTGGGCCGTAGATAATCTCAACAACATGGACAAAACCATTACTGAATGACTGTTGCCAGTGATGCAGCTTTTTGGAAATCGGGTTGTCTGTCTTACTTGAAGTATGAGCCAGGTGAGAGGGGAGGATGAATAAGGCTTCCACCCATGAGATGGCGAAAACCAAACCCACTACCACAGGGATCACACCCCAGATTTTACCAAGGAACCCCGGGACAAACATCAGAGGCAGGAAGGCGACGATGTTCGTCAAAATTGAAAACGCAATCGGCACACTCACGTCATGAGCACCGCGAATCGCTGCTTCAAAATTCGTCATTCCCTGCTGGCGATATTCGTAAATATTCTCACCAGCAACAATCGCGTCATCGACGACAATCCCCAATGCGATAATGAACGCGAACATGGAAATCATGTTGATCGTCACATCCGTCCCGGGCAATAACAAAATGGCACCAAGGAACGAAGTGGGAATCCCCATCATGACCCAGAAGGCCAATTTGAACTCCAGGAAAAGACTGAGCACACAGAAAACCAAACAAAGACCGATGAATGCGTTCTTGGTCAGCAGCGTTAATCGTTGCCGATAGATGTTGGACATGTCACGGTTGATGGTCCATTCAATACCCGGTGGCAGTGTGTCTTCAATTTCCGCCATTGCCTTGTGGACGGCGTCAGAGACACCGATTGGTGTTTCACTGCCAACGCGATAAATCTCAAGATTGATCGTCGGCATGCCGTTGTATGACGCGCGTGTGTCGGCGTCCTCAAACGTATCTTGAACTTTGGCGATATCTTCCAGGTGGATCACGCTGCCGGTTTGTGAAGTGATAATGGGGATGCGCGCAAACTCGTTTGCCCAGTCACTGCGTTCTTTGAATCGCAGCAGGACTTTGCCGGTCGCCGTTTTAATTTCACCGCCGGGCAGTTCCACATTGGTATTACTGATAATTTGCGCGACCTCTTGAATGGTCAGATTGTAAGCCCGCAGGTTTTCCTGTGAGATTTCAACACTGACTTCAAAGTCACGGACGCTGTCAAAATCGACCTGTGTGATGCCGTCTGCCTGGAGCAGTTGATCGCGGACACGTTCCCCAATTTCGCGCAGAACCCATTCGCTGGCATTGCCATAAAGTTGCAGGTCAAGTACTTCGCGGCGTCGGGCTGAGAGTGTTACGACTGGTTTTTCCGCGTCTTCAGGGAAAGTCGTGATGCGGCTGACTTCCTGCTCAATATCCTGATACACCGTTTGAGCGTCCGCACTCTCATCAAGCTCGAGCGTTACAGTACCAATACTCTCAGCAGCAGTGGCGGTGATCTCCTTGACGCCAACGATCCCGCGTACATTTTCCTCGATTGCAAGAACGATTCCCTGTTCCACTTCTTCAGGGCTCGAACCCGGGTAGGGCACACGAACCGTCACGATATCCAAAGTGAATTCAGGGAAGACTTCCTGCTTGATGCGCGTGGTCATGAACAACCCGCCGAGCACCAGCACCAGCATGAGAATGTTGGGGGTGATACGGTTATGAACCATCCATGCAACCGGACCGTGTCCTTTTGCATTGGTCAACAAATCAGGTAAATGATCTTTTGGGGCACTCATGATTTACTGCTCCGAAGCATTGACGGGTTTGGCGGTATCAGCAGCGGGCTTGACCTGTTCGTCCCCACGGGCCAGCTTGCTGGTTGATTCGGTACGCAAAGGCATGTCATTAACCGGTGCACTGATGTCAGATGTCACCAGCATGTCATCTCGATTCAGCCCTGCAGAAACCAAGACATCGGTAGGGCCACGATGAACAATGGTGATGGTGCGGATATCCAGTTTGCCGTCTTTATAGAGATGCAGTTGGTCGCCATGTTGTAACGCGGTACGGGGGATCCGGTAGACGTTCTGCAATTCCGTGCCGATGATCTCAACGCGGACATACGAGTCAAGTAATAATGGTGGGGCATCGCTATTGATGGCAATGGGATCCTGCACAGCAACGATCAACTCAGCCATACGTCCTTCCTCTTCCAAAGAGCCGGATAGGCGTACGACATGCCCCATACGGAATGTCTGACTGCCCCATGCCGCTTCGTTGTAGACTTTGACTTTGGAGCCTTGGGGATTGGCTTTACTCGGGAATGTGATCCACTTGAGTTGATCAACAGGGACAGAGACCTGTACCCAGTAGGTGTCGGTGCCAACAAGTTCGGTGAGTGTCGTGCCCGTTGTGACATGCGAACCGATATTGACATTGCGTTCGATGACCATGGCATTGAACGGCGCGTTGACTGTCGTACGTTGCAGATCAAGCTTGGCCTGTTCGAGTTGGGATTGGGCGACCTTGAGTTTGGCAGCAATGGTTTGGAGTTGCGGTTTACGCAGAATCAAGTCCTGATCCTGTTCACTGACGTTTTGGCCAAGCAGTTCATATTCCTGTTTGGCGATGGCTTGTTGTCCTTCTTCAATGCGATAGTCAGCTTGCACCTGTTCGATCTCTGCCATTTTTTCATCGACCGCCAACTTGTAGTCTGACGGGTCGATCTGGAGCATGATCTGGCCTTTTTCAAATTGGCCGCCGGGTTCAAGCTGGTCGTTGATTTCGGTAATCCGGCCCGATACCTGCGGGGTGAGATTGATGCGTTTGGCGGGGATGACTGTGCCCATGGCATGAACAATGATGGTTTCATGCGTGGGGGTAATCGCTTTGACGTCGACAAGCGGCGCGTGATGTTGTCGTTCGCGACGTTCGGCTTTGGGGCCTGATTCGACGAGTCTTTGCGCACCAATGACACCGCCAGCAATGATCAAACCTGGGATGATAATGACGGTGAATAACTGGCGGATCAGATACACGATTTTTTCACCCGCGCTGGTGTGTTCACTTGCTGTATTCTGTGGGGTTTTTGAGTCTTGATGGTCGTTGTGACGGGGCATGATTTTTACCTGTTTATGAAAGTAAAATGCTGACTTTTAGTTTTGGTTTGTCTGGGGACGTTCAAGCGCCAGCAGGGGTGGTTGGTTCATTTCCCAACTCCCTGAAAGAGCGCGATAAAGTGCAATGCGATATTCAATCATTTCGCGACGAGCTGAGAGCAAATCACGTTCGGTGCTTTGCAGGTCAAGCAGTGAATCAAGCACATCAAGATAGTCCTGCCCGCCCTTGGTGTATTGATCACGAATGCGGCTGACTGCCTGTTGGTTCAGGTCCAGCTGTTTGGCAAGGCTGTCGATGTACTGGGCTTGATGTGCTTCGGAAACCAGGGCGTCTTCAACATCATTGATTGCGTTGAGGATGGCTTGGTGATACGTGTGCAACGCTTCAGAAGCGAGGGCTTTTTGACGTTGGATTTCTGCTTTTCGTTCGCCACCATCGATCAACGGTGCAACGAGATTGGCTGCCAGGTTGGCAAACCAGTTGTCAAACAGGTCACGTACATGCTCTGCGGATGTGCCTGCAGAGAGACTGATTCCAATGGTGGGGTATTGATCTGCAATCGCCTCAGCCAAATTGCGATCAGCAGCAAGGATGGCCATATAAGCGCTTTGGACATCCGGACGACGTTGAATCAAATCCGCAGGTAAGCCTGTTTGGGGCAGGTGTGCTAGCGTGATGAGTTCCGACGGTGGATTGGCTTCCAATTCGTTGGGCAATTGACCGAGCAGCACGGAAAGTTGATGCTTGTAGACCTGCACCTGATTGTCAGCAAGAATGCGATCGCCACGACGGGCCTCAACCAACGCCTTTTGACGTAGCACATCCGATGCAGCA
>JBICHS010000300.1:0-7078 GCA_043101135.1 Phycisphaeraceae bacterium JB051 | reverse complement strand
TCAAAATGTCCAAAGCAGGCAACACTTCAAACGCCAACTCACCATCGGCAAAGCCAACCCAACAAACCCAGGCAAATCAAGAAGCGGAATCACAAAAGGCACACCGAACCTCGAACAGACTCACACAGGGCTCTCTAACGTTTCCGCTCAGTTGTCTAGTCGCGGGACCTTGGCGAGCGGTGAAAGCCACAGACCCCGGAAGTATTTTACAAGACGAATGTGCCACTGCGAACTCTAGCCGCGTCTGGCAACTGCAGCGGTTGGTTAGAGAAGCGATTCGCTTCGGACAAAAGCAAACGGTGACCGGCGAAGTGATTGCTCATTGCAGGTCAAAATGTCCAAAGCAGGCAACACTTCAAACGCCAACTCACCGTCGGCAAACCAAAACCATCAAACCCAGGCGAATCAAGAAGCGGAATCACAAAAGGCACACCGAATCACGAACAGACTCACACAGGGCTCTCTAACGTTTCCGCTCAGTTGTCTAGTCGCGGGACTTTGGCGAGCGGTGAAGACCACAGACCCCGGAAGTATTTTACAAGCCGAATGTGCCGCTGCGAACTCTAGTCGCGTCTGGCAACTGCAGCGGGTGGTTAGGGGAGACTAAGGTCCAGCACTGAAAAATTCAAAAACTAAATGAATGTATCTGCGACCAAAATGCTCCCAAAACGGCTTGTCATTTCGAGACAACGTGTAAATGGCAATAAACGGTGGAGACAATATGGCTGCGATGACTATAAAGCCTAGCCAGAATGTCATCCTGATTAGAGCTGCAAACGCATCAGCCAATTCAATGTCCCCCTAACGTTTCCGCTCAGTTGTCTAGTCGCGGGACCTTGGCGAGCGGTTAAAAGCCACAGACCCCGGAAGTATTTTACAAGCCGAATGTGCCGCTGCGAACGCTAGTCGCGTCTGCCAACTGCAGCGGTTGGTTAGAGAAGCGATCAGCTTAGGACAAAAGCAAACGGTGACCGGCGAAGTGATTGCTCATTGCAGGTCAAAATGTCCAAAGCAGCCAACACTTCAAACGCCAATCGCACACCGGCAAAGCCAACCCATCAAACCCAGGCAAATCAAGAAGCGGAATCACAAAAGGCACACCGAGACTCGAACAGACTCACACAGGGCTCTCTAACTCTTGATTATGTTGCGCTAAGGCGGGAGAACGGCCCCCCGCGGATGTTGGTATTGTCGCTGACAAGTGGTTGGATGTCAAGATTTTTGGGTATGAATACTGATTTGCTATTGATCTTGGGAATGTTGCGCCGGATACTCGGGGGATGAAACTGCTTGAGCAAGTGGAAATGGTGTGTTTACGGCGACATTATTCGCCTAAGACGGTGCAAGCCTATCAACGGTGGGTTAAAGATTATCTGCAGTTTCATCGCAATAAAGCAGGCCGTTGGCGGCATCCACGGGAGCTTGGTGCGGCTGAGCTTGAAGCGTTTCTCAATCATCTTGCACGACAGCGGCGGGTGGCGGGGTCGACGCAAAACCAGGCGGTCAATGCGATCGTATTTCTCTATAAACATGCGTTGGCGGATGAGCTGTCGGAGGATCATCTGGGTAAGTTTGCTGCGGAGCGCGCCAAGCGGCCGAAGGTCATGCCGACGGTGTTGAGTGTGGATGAAGTGAAGCGACTGCTTGATATGTTTGATTCGGACAACAGTCAATATGGTTTGATGGCAAGGCTTCAATACGGGGGCGGATTGCGTCGCAGTGACGTGGTGAACATGCGGGTGATGGATATTGATCTGGATCGGCAGATGTAGATGGTGCTACATGGCAAAGGCGCGAAGGATCGGGCGAGTGTCCTGCCTGCGACATTGATTGAGCCATTGAAGAAGCAGATTGCGACGGTGCGTAAGCAGTGGGAGCGGGATAAGGCAAAGGGTGCGGGGGATGCGGTCTTGCCTGACGCGGTTGCGAACAAGCAGCCTTCGGCAGCGAAGCGGTTGGGTTGGCGGTATTTGTTTGCAGCACGGTCGTTGACGGAGCGTGAGGATGGCAGTGGGCTTTGTCGTAAACATGCTAACGCTTCAGCGTATGATCGGGCGATCAGTGAAGCTGCCAAGCGGGCGGGTTTGGAGAAGAAGGTGACAAGTCATACGCTGCGTCATTCGTTTGCGACGCATTTGCTGGAGTCGGGCTATGACATTCGCACGATTCAGGAATTGCTGGGCCATGAGGATTTGAGCACGACGATGATTTACACGCACGTTGCAGCAACCGGGCCGGTGGGCGTGCGGAGCCCGTTGGATAATTTGGGGGTTTGATCGTAACAAACACCGGCTCGACACGAGCCGGCTCGCGAAGACGGGTGGTGTGGCGTGTATCGCATGACGTTTGTCAACGTACATATTCAAGGCAACCGCTTACTGCGTGCGTGGCTCTTTGCGTGTATATGTGTTGTTGGCGATAGTTCATATCCAAGGCATGGCGGGTCATTGATATTAACCACGAAGACACGAAGAGCACGAAGGTCACGAAGATAAGACATTGCTAAATGGATGAAGCTTTTTGTTTCAAGGCAAGGCGTGACTCGGGAGAGTCACGGCTTTGGGGAAATGTCTGTAACGTATGTTAACAGTCATTTCCAGATCGACTTTGGGTCTTCGACAGTTAATCCTCTACCCCATGTGATTGCCCCGGTTGCTTTATCGATTCTGATTGGCTCTGCAGTGGCAACAGGTACTACACCAACAACGGTCTTCGATATCCAATGCTCACCATCATCCTCAACCGGAGGAGCAATCCCACAGCCGGGACCGTATTGCATGAAATAGCTTTGCGCGATGATGTTGGCTTCGGTGGCGTCGATACCATCGTTGACATTGATTTGTCGGAGCTGCTCTTGAAGCTGCTGGGCTTCTTGAGTCCTCGTGGGAATCGTTTCACATCCGAAAAGAAATACGAATGCCAACAACAGTGTGAAATAGCGTGCCATGGTAAACCTAGCTTTGATAGTTTGGCGTGATTCGACGTTTTCGGGCGAAGAGGAAATAGAGGATTGCGCCCAGGCCGTACAAAAACAGGATGATCAGGAACCAGACCAGCTTGGTGTTGGAGTCGACGAACTGGCTGCGAGCAACATCAACAATTGCAGCGATCCACAAAATAAAATTCAAGACGATCAGCAGGATGACTGCGAATGCGATGAGTTCAGCGATACCCATGAGAACCCCGGTTCTGAGTGAAATTACCTGACATCAAGTGATGCAAGAAAACGTGGAGAGAATATACTCCACGTACAAGATGGCATTGTGGATGGCGGGCAACATGATGTCAAGAAGTATCGGCTCGACACGAGCCGGCTCGCGTGGGCGGGTTGTGTGGCGTGGCGAGTATCGTATGACGTTTTTCAGCGTACATATTCAAGGCAACCGCTTACTGCGTGCGCGGCTCTTTGCGTGGAAGGTGTGTGATGCGGATGAGTGTATGTGCGTGTCACGAATGTCAAGGCAACCCGTGACTCGGAAGAGTCACGGCTTTGAGGGGTGTGTGGAGCCCGTTGGATAATCTGGGGGGTTTGATCGTAACAAGCACCGGCTCGACACGAGCCGGCTCGCGAAGGCAGGTTGCGTCGTGTGGTGTGTATCGCATGTTGTTTGTCAGCTTACATATTCAAGGCAACCGCTTACTGCGTGCGCGGCTCTTTGCGTGGAAGGTGTGTGATGCGGACGTGTGTCTGTCATGAAGGCCAAGGCAACCCGTGACTCGAGAGAGTCACGGGTTTTGGGTGGAGGATTGCATTCGGTATGTTCGCGAGGGTTATGGTGATGCGTGTCTGCAGCGCCATGTGGGAGCAAAAAGTCAGCATCTGTCCGAATTGCAATTTTCATTGAATATGGCGAAAATGGCAGGCTAAATCGCTCCTGGCTGCAGTGGCTGGGGGTGGCCCATCGTTTCAATCGTTACGGATACATTCCAATGTCTCAGATTGACGAAAGTCTGTTTACGACTCCCGCTTGCGTTACGCGCTGTCCTTCCAATCCTGTGCTGGCTTCCAAAGATGTTCCCGGTGAACCGTCATTGGTGTTCAATGCAGGTGTCTGCAAATACCAGGGCAAGTATGTCATGGTTTACCGCTGTGATGATGTCTATGAAGTTCTCAAACGTGAGGACGGTTCGGATTGGCATCGCTTCAAGACCTGGATCGGCATCGCTTACTCGGACGACGGCATCAAATGGGAAGCTCAGGAAAAGCCCTGCTTCGAACTAGCCAGCGAAGAAATCATTCGTGCATACGACCCACGTTTGACGGTGATCGATGGCAAGGTGGTGATGTGCTTTGCAGTGGACACCAAGCATGGCGTGCGTGGTGGGATTGCAACCACGGAAGATTTTGAAAACTTTGATATCAAGACGATGACCGTGCCTGACAACCGCAACATGGTGCTGTTCCCTGAAAAGATCAACGGCATGTATGTCCGCCTGGAACGCCCGTTCCCGGTGTACAGCCGCGGTAAGGATCGTTTTGACCTGTGGGGCAGTCAGTCCCCGGACCTGCGTTACTGGGGTGATCACCAGTTGGTGCTTGCGGTCGAAGACGTGCCGTTCGCCAATGACAAGATCGGCCCGGCAGCACCCCCGGTGAAGACCGAAGCGGGTTGGCTGACCACGTTCCATGCGGTGGATCGTGATGAATCACGCGGCAAGAATGGTTGGGAGCCACAGTGGAAAAAACGCTATACAGGCGGCATCATGCTCCTTGATCTGGAAAACCCGTTCAAGGTCAAGGGCCTGTGCAAGACCCCGCTGATCAATCCTGAAGCACCTTACGAATCCGACGAAGGCTTCCGTCAGGACGTCATCTTCCCCGGCGGGATGATTCTCGAAGACAGTGGCGAAGTGAAAATTTACTATGGTGCAGCAGACACCGTGGAAGCGTTGGTCACCGCTGATGTGAATGACCTGATCGCACTTTGCTCTGAGCCGGGCCCGGTGCATGAATAAATTCTGAGTTTTCTCAGATAAACAGCTTGCAGGTGACGCCCTATCGACACATGATGGGGCGTCACTTTTTTTTGCACTGCAGGGGGACATCTGATGTCCAGCGAACTCAAAGACAAAGTTGCCATCGTCACCGGGGCTGCACGTGGGATTGGTCGGGTCATTGCCAGGCAGCTACTGGAAGCAGGCATGTCGGTCGTGCTTGCGGATATGAATGAGCAGTTGCTGGAAAAGACCAACGAGGAGCTCTGCGATCTTGGGCCGACGTTGCAGGTGCAATGTGATGTGACCAAGGAACAGGACATTGAACAGATGGTGGCTGCGACGATTGGTCGGTTTGAACGCATCGATGCTCTGGTCAACAACGCAGGCATCGGCAATCCACATTGCCCGGACCTCGCGGAGATGACCACGGAGTTCTGGAACCGGATCATTGCGACCAATCTCACCGGGCCGATGCTTTGCAGCAAACATGCCACACCTGCATTGCGTCAAAGTAAAGGCAGCATTGTCCACATCGCCTCGGTTCGCGCGATGCAATCCGAGCCCAACAACGAGGCCTACAGCGCCAGCAAAAGTGGCATCATCGGCCTGACGCTCGCCATGGCCAATACGCTGGGCAAAACCGGCGTTCGCGTCAACTGCATCAGTCCCGGCTGGATTCTCACCGATGAAAGTACGCTGCGTAAAGATGGCAGTCACTGGGAACCCAAGCCCGAACACAAAGCTGCGCATCCGATCGGCCGCGTGGGCTATGCACAGGATATCGCCAACATGGTCGAATACCTCATCAGCGACAAAGCCGGATTCATCACCGGGCAGAACTTCATTGTCGATGGTGGAATGAGCAAGAAGATCTTTTTCTAAGCAAGCATCAAACCTTTCCCCTCCTGGACACACCCCAGCCATCCCCTCCCTTCACCCCGCGACGCATAAATGTCACGCCCTTGCCCACGGGTACGACAGAACACATAAAGCCTTTAAATAAAATCTGTTAATACAACATCCATTCATGGCAATGTAAAAAGTCTGGTGGGAAAGGTTGACTTTCGCCTCTGGCGTACTAATTATCTAAATTAGTACCACGGAGGCAAAATGACCACTTCCACCGTCCACCATGACCTGCCGGACCAGCTTTCACTGGCCTTGCGTCAGACCCTGAGCCATTCGCCATCACAGGTGGGGATGCGCCTGCAGTCCGAAGAGAAGCTAGCCAGCGAACTGGGGATCGGCCGGCGTCAGATTCGTGAAGCGATCAACCAACTCGTCGATGACGGCGTGCTCATTCGCCAACGCGGCAGTGGCACGTTTGTCCGCCAGTTGCCCAAGCCCCCTGCTCATGCTGCAGACCTTCCCGGCCGCAATCTCGGGGCAGACATCCTCTTTGCCAGTGACGGGCATCGTTCGGTCAATGCGCTGCGTGAACGACACAATGCTGCGATCGCTAACAAGCAGGTGCTGCACTTTGGCCTCTGGGGTGACATGCACTGTTCCACGGAGACGAATCAGGTCACCATTCAAGGGATCGTCGAAGCCACGCAGACAGCAGGTCACCGCCTGAGTCTGCACTCAATGATCAACGGCCCGGACAACGGCATGCCCGCGCAGACCGTCGCAGAGCAACTGCTTCGACATCCATGCGACGGCTACCTGATCACCGGCGTTTGGTCCGCGTTGTTTGAGGAGGCTGCCAAGCTCGCCAATCTCAGCCCGGACATCCCGCGTGTGTATGTCGGTGGTGGTCGTAGCAGTGACATCTTCGAGCCCGCCATTTGCCCTGATCTCTCGCAGATCACGCATCGCGCTTTGGAGCAGTTCCGCAATCAGGGGCTCGATCGTTTAGCAGTATTGCTTCATGCCAACATTGCCCAACCCACCTTGGATTTACTCTGTGAATCCATCAAGCGTTTTGAAAAACTCACCGGCTGTGCTTGTCAGATCGTCGTCCCGCCCCCGAGTTTTGCAGGTGGCATGAAGGCGATCAAACAACTCTTTGCAAACACCCCTGCCAACCAACGACCGCAGGGCATTTTCGTCTTTGACAATCGCGTGCTTGAAGGCGTTGCAGAGACGCTGCACATGCTTGATCTAAAAGCCGGTAAAGACGTGGGCATTATCGTGCTCT
>JBICHS010000299.1:0-11590 GCA_043101135.1 Phycisphaeraceae bacterium JB051 | reverse complement strand
CTTCGTGACCTTCGTGCTCTTCGTGTCTTCGTGGTTAATTCAGAACGACACGAGTGGTTTTTTCAAATCGCACAAAAAACCGTATACTCTGGCCCATGGAAACAGCACAACTCATCGAACGGATCTCTGAAGCGGCCCTTTTGCGTGGTGAATTCACCCTGCGCTCCGGTCGTAAGAGTAAGTACTATCTCGACAAATATCTCTTCGAAACCCAGCCGGACATTCTCG
This sequence comes from Phycisphaeraceae bacterium JB051, assembly GCA_043101135.1. GTDB lineage: Bacteria > Planctomycetota > Phycisphaerae > Phycisphaerales > Phycisphaeraceae > UBA7800. The sequence continues at coordinate 11,362 of JBICHS010000299.1, read as the reverse complement.
CGGAATTGGGCAAGCGCTTTGCTGAGCATGTTGATGACTCGGTGGATCGCCTCGCCGGTGCCGAGCTCGGCGGGATTCCGCTGGTGGCCGCCACTTCCATGGCAACGGGTAAGCCCTCGATTCTCATCCGTAACCAGAAGAAAGACTACGGCACGGCCAAGCAACTCGAAGGCAAGTTCGAAGAAGGCGATAAAGTCGTCATCGTCGAAGACATCGCTACCACCGGCGGTCAGGTCCTCGAAGCGGCCAAACTGCTGACCTCGCTGGGTGTCACGGTCGTGAAGATCGTTGCGGTGATCGATCGCCAGGAAGGCGCCCGCGAAAACATCGAAGGTGCCGGCTTTGTTTTTGAGTCACTGCTGACCAAGGGCGATCTGGGCATCGACGAGTAAGACGGTTAATTTCGGATTTTGACTTTTAATAACCGCTTGCGGTTTAGCGCGACGTCTCGATGGGATACCGATGGTATTTCAATTGATTCAGTGACTGCTAAACCGCAAGCGGTTTTTTGTTTGTCAGTCATGTTGGAATCAGCGTAAATCCGAAATTCGAAATCAAAACATCCCATTCACCCGATCATCCCCGTCTTGCCTTCATCCTGGCCGCGGATGATCACGGATTCGAGCTGGGTTTCGATGACCACGCGGCAGACTTCTTCGTCTCCGCCACAGTCCACGACACACACCGGAATCTTGCCCGCCTTCCAATCGGCGAGTGGCAAGAGCGGCCAGCGCTGTGCATAGCCGTGATCCGGGTCGACACTGATGCGTGCACCCCCTGGGGCAAGCCGATCGATCGTCAGGCGGGGATACGAAAGCAGGTAGCCGAACGTGGTCGCGCCACGCGGGTAGAAGCTCAGATTGTTGGTGACGTACGTATCGACAAAGCCGTAGGATTGGCCGAACGTGTTGCTCATGATCTGCATGTCCCAGTAGCCTTGAGCCCGGTTGGGACCTGAGGCACCAAGATAACGCATCATGTGATCACGCCAGAGATTCTGGGAAACCCACACGTTTTCCGGTTCCTGATCGTTATGACCACAGCCATAATGCCCCAGCGTTTCGCGGACGGCACTGACCAGGTCGCGGCGAATCTTGCTTTGTGATATCAACCAGGGTTGGCCGCACATCATCGGTAAGAGCAAACCATTGGACGAGTAAATGCTGTACGCGTCGGCACCGTCGATTTCATCATCCGTCAACGGGCGATTGGTCCACGCATCACGCACACCCACCGTCGAACGATCCACGCAAACTGCAAAGTGATCGCCTCGCCATGATGCCTTTTCGACAATGGGCGCAAAGCGGTCGACGATGTCCTGGTACATCTGCCCCAGCTCCGTCTTGTTGATCTGCATGAGCATGTCGCTGACAGCCGCCAACGCCGCAAGTCGCTTGATGGCAAGGTAGGTCTGTTTGCGTGAGTATTGCTGTGCTGCAGTGGCATCGTCAATCGTGTTGGCAACACCCTTGGAAGGAAAGCCGCTATCGTCAATATCTGTCCACAGCAGGTAGTCCGCGAGTTTGAGCAGCAAATCTTCATGCTTGCGGATCGGGATCAGATCGCCGGTCCAGTGGGCATAGGCCTGCATCATCAGCAGGAAGTTGCAGTTCTCTTCCACGGGCATGTGATGGTCATAACCCATCTGCGTCGCATCAAATCCGACGCCAAGGTCATGCGCCAGGTAAATGCCGTTGGACGGTTCATGTGCTTCGCCACGTGTCGCCCACTGGTCAAACTGCATGGCTAGCAGACTCGGCCACAGGGACAAATACATCGGCGTGAGGTTGTATTCGACATCCAGTGTGGAATGGAAGAAGCAGCTGCCTTCCCAGACACTAAACCAATCCGTTCGGTCGGGCAGTTCGCACCAGAACGTGTTACTCAGATATTGCTGAAAGCTTTGGTTGAGCAGGTGACGTTGGGCAGCACGCAAGGGTGCTTGTTCGAGCAGCTTCTCAAAGTTGCGTGAGAGCACCAGGCGTTCATCACGACCTTTGATCGCTGCATACATCACGTCATCAAGCGATGGCCAGATCGACGCGTAACGGAATTTGGCGCGTTCGACTTCCTTGCCTTGCTTGATGTTGAGAATCGGATCACCGCAGAAAGCGCCCCAGACCAATCGCCATTTGATGCCACTGCCTTCTTCGCTGACGGGTAGCTCGATCTGCAAGCCGTTACCGTCAGATGTCGGGGTGGCACCGGGATTCAGACTGATGATACGCTCCGAGGCATGCACCTTGCGACTGGCAGCAGCAAGCTTTTCATCCACCGGCAAGTGATCGTTGCTGGGCGTCAAATCCACGTCATATTCAAGATCAATCCGCCCACCCAATCCGTCCGACTCATTGGGACAGAAAACCTGAATATCCGTGTCCGGTCGTTTGAGCTTGAGAAATAGCTTGACCTTCTTGGGTGTTGGGAATTTGGGCTTCACCCAACGGATGGGTTTACTGGGATTGATGCGCATCTCAAGATAGATGGCAGGTAACAGACACAGCGACTCATCCTGCGGGTAAAAGGTGCTGTGAATGTTGAATTCAAAACGAAGTTGATAATCGCTGGAAAAAGCGCGGAAGGTGATGGAGTTGGCACGCTCGAATTGTTCGACCGTGTGGAAGGATTCGCCTTCCTGGGTAAAGGGCAGCACGCGCACCTTCCCGTCAGGGCCTTCCAGACCGACAGCCAGATCCAGCGGCGCATCAAGGAAACGCCCTAGGGCCGAATGTCGCACGCGCTTGTGATGCGGCTCAAACAGAAGTCCGAACCGGCTACCCAGTCGCGCAATGGACCAACTCATCAACTGCATGTCGTTAAGACCTCCTGCCAACGACCCGTGAATCTGATTTTACACACCGTCTGCAATCATCCGCCGATGCCGATAAGCATCATGGCGATACGACGCAGCCCCAATCATCTCCAACGAGCATGCTCAACCATATTGTGCGATATTGCCAACTCCGAGTAAAGCGGGGGGGTGGTAATTGACAAAAGTGTCACTGGTTATGCGATCCGTGTTCACCCGATATACCCCGTCAATCTACCCCATTACACACTGATCATACGGTATAATCCAACCCCGATTCGCATCTCAAATGAAAGCACTCGCTCATGGCTGATCTTGCCCAATATGTCCAGCAACTGACCCCGGTTTTCATCACCGCCCCGACGGCTCGCAACGGTGTGACCCTGCTCCAACGCCTGATCAATTCCTCCAAACAGATGATCGTCTACGGCGAGAATACCAATTTCATGTCCGTGGTCCCCAAGCTCGTTCACTCCTCGGTTCAGGTTCACAACGAACGCTCCGCAGAGTTCAACGAAGCCCGCAAGCAATTCCTCGAACAAACCACCGAAGGCTGGACAAGTAATCTCTGGCCCGATCCCCAGCCGCTGATGATGGTGGCCTTCGAGGCGTTCTACAAGTCCGTCCTGGTCTATCAACAATGCAGTGAGAAGTACGGCTATCAGCGTTGGGGGATCAAGAATCCGCTCAATGAGCCACAGATGATCGAACGCCTGCGCATTCTCATGCCCAAGGCGCGGTACCTGTTCATCTACCGCAATCCCATCGATGTCATCAAGTCAGCCAAAAGCCGTAAATTCATCACCACGACCGATCAGCTCAAGCAATACGCAGCCCAGTGGGCAGGCATTCTCACCACCGTGGTCAACTACGGCTTTGAACAGGTCAAAGTCATCAAGTACGAAAACCTCATCAGCAATCCCGATCCCATCATTGATCAGATCGAACGCTTTGCAGGCATCACCGGTATCGACCGCAGTGTCATGAACCGCAAGATCAACACCTTTGCGGTCTCAAGCAATGTCATGGAAGGCACCAACACAAAGGGCTACGTCAAACCCGACGATTTGAGTACAGACGAAAAGAAAATGATCACCGACATCGCCGGCAACGTCATGCAGCAGTTTGGCTATTCGGTTTGATGGACATTGATGCGTTTCTGCCAAATCTGATCGATAACGATTCCTGCGATCAATCCCAGACTGCAATCTGCTAAAAAACCCGGGATGGAAAGGTCGCCGACAAATCGTTTCCAATTGATGACTGTTCGGCTTCGATGGTAATAAGCGATCGGCCATCCGACACTGTAGACTCGCCAGTACCGATCCAAACTATTTATGGCTGAGAGCCCACTGGTTAGAATCATGAATACGACAAACAACCAGCCAATGCGCTTCCATTGAAACGGGTTGGTTTTTTCAGTATATCTGTGTTTGAAATCTTCCTCTGTCCATTGAATTTCGTGGCCGCACTCCGGGCAATGTTTCGAACCAGAATCAAGAATGCCTTGCAGGTTGTATTCACATTTCACACAGGTCGGATGCCAGAGGATGATGCGTGCTGCTCGCGTATAAGTCTGGAAAAGCCAGGCAAGCATGACGCAGACATTAAGCATCATCACCAACCAACCGGGTAAACCCACAATTCGGATCAGTATCCATGCGATGAGCGTGAGCATCAAGAGCATGGATAAGCAACGCAGATAATACATCAGTCCAGAGAGCTTGGCTTGCGATCGCTCGATTTGGAGGGGGTTCTGACACCCCGGGCAAGCAAACTGATTCTTGGCTTCAATCAGATATACCGTCAATGGCAATTTGTGCCCGCATTCCGGGCAGCATCGCTTTTTGCACATGATGAATCCCCACAGAAAACAAGTGAGTTCATCATAACACAGACATGGTCAATTCAGAATGGTTTTAGAGTAGCCACGTTGCAGCGCAACGCTGGTGCCTTGAGTTGGTTTTACTCATCCTTTTGCGATTGAGCTTTGGCTTGTTTGGCGGCTTTTTTGAGGCTGTTGATTTCTCGGGATTCGAGCATGCGCCAATGTCCGGTGGCTAAACCCTTGAGAACCAGCGGGCCGATACTCACGCGTTCCAGGCGGCGGACTTTGTAGCCGATACCTGCAATGAGGCGGCGGATTTCGCGGTTTTGACCTTCACGCAAGGTGATGCTCACGTTGGTACGATCGCCACTGCCACCACGGCCAAAGTTCAGGAGTTTGACTTCCGTGGCATGGGCGCGTTTGACCTTCATGCCACGTGGCGCGCGATGAGCCAGAACCAAACCTTTTTTGAGTTTCTCAATGTCCTCTGGCAACAGTTTTCCGCGGATCGAAACGTTGTACGTCTTGGGTACGCCATAGCTGGGGTGCGTGAGTTGTTGAGACAGTTCCCCGTCATTGGTCAGAAGCAGTAACCCTGTGGACTCAGCATCCAATCGCCCAATGGGGAACAGGCGGGGCATGTTGTCGTACTGCACCATGTCGAGCACCGTCCGCCGACCTTGCGGGTCATCTGACGTGCAGATGCAGTGACGGGGTTTATTGAGCATGATGCAGACTTTGCGTTCGTTGGCTTTGGTGTTCACGAGTTTGTGAATCGCCTTGCCATCGACGCGGATGAAATCTTCCTTGGGATCGACAAAGGCAGGCAGGGCGGTGACCAATTTCTTGTTCACCGAGACGCGACCTTCCTCGATCATCTGCTCAGCTTCACGACGTGATGCCACACCAGCGTCCGCAAGGGCTTTTTGCAGACGGATACCGCGATCTGCATTGGTGAACTCCGTGGGCACACCTTTGCGGCTGTGGTCTTGCTTGGGACGGCGGGTTGTGGATTTTTTCTTGGTCATGATTCAGGGAGTAGTGATTAGGGAATAGGGAGTAGGGAAAGACAAAATGATCGTAGAGACTTCAATGCCTTTTGCTACTCCCTATTCCCTATTCACTACTCCCTCCTTATTAATCAAATTCATCGCCCTTGAACGTCGAACCCAGATAAAGCTTTTTGACCTGTTCGTCGTTGATCAATTGCTTGGGGGTGCCTTCTGCGAAGACGGTGCCTTCGAAGATGACGTAGGCTCGGTCGACGATTTCCAGGGTTCGCTGGACGTTGTGGTCGGTGACGAGGACAGCAATGTGATGTTCATCACGCAGTCGCTTGATTTCGACCTGTAGTTCTTCGATGGTCAACGGGTCAACCGCAGAGAACGGCTCATCCAGGAAGATCAGTGACGGGTCGGTGACCAGGGCACGGGCGATCTCGAGTTTGCGACGTTCACCGCCTGAGAGGGTGCGGGCCTGCTGACGTCGGAGTTTGGTGAGGTTGAACTGTGCCATGAGCTCTTCTGCACGTTCGCGGCGTTGGTGCTTATCCATGTGCCGCGTTTCAAGGATGGCCATGAGGTTTTCCTCGACGGTGAGTCTTTGGAAGACCGACGGTTCCTGCGCCAGGTAGCCGATCCCGATCTGGGCTCGGCGGTACATGGGATGCTTGGTGATTTCCTGGCCGTTGAAATGGACCATGCCGTTTTCCGGCCGGATCATGCCCATGACCATGCGAAAGCTGGTGGTCTTGCCCGCACCATTGGCACCGAGTAGACCGACAATTTCCGCTTCGCCGACATGAAACGAGACATCCTTAACGACCGTGCGACCGTTATAGACCTTGGTGAGATTGTTGGCAGCCAGAATATCCATCTGCGACATGATATCGGGTTAGGGGCGTTGAGTCGATTCGCTGGTTGTCGGTCACAGGGATTAACCACGAAGACACGAAGAGCACGAAGTTCACGAAGGACAAGGCATTGGGGTTTTGAATTTGATGGATTTATAGCCACAAAGACATAGAGAGATGCATTGGGAAATACAAAGAAATCAATTCTTCGTGTCCTTCGTGCTCTTCGTGTCTTCGTGGTAAAAATCAGCGGTCAATTGACAGGTAAGGCTCAACCTTCAACCAAGTGATAATGCTTGATCTTTTTGTACAGCGTGGTGCGGTTGATGTTGAGCTGTTTGGCGGTTTCCTGGCGGTTCCAGTCGTTGGCCTTTAATGCAGCAAGCAGAATCTGACGCTCAGGTTCCTCCATCGCCTTCTGCAGGGGCATGGGAGTCCAGCCGTGATCCAACGCGGGAATGACGGCGTTGGCGTCGTCATCACTGCTGTCCTTGCGACGTGTCGCAGCAATCGCTTCGTCGGCCATTTCACGGATCGTCTGTGGCAGGTCGTCAATATCAATCACCGGTCGACGACTGAGCACCACCGCGCGTTCGATCGCATTCTCCAACTCGCGGACATTGCCCGGCCAATTGTGTTTCTGCAAAGCGCGATTGGCTTCGGCGGTCAGGCTCGTGATCGTCTTGTTCATCTCCTTGCAGAACTTGCCCAGGAAATGTTCAGCAAGCAGTGAGATGTCACCTGAACGTTCACGCAACGGGGGAAGCTCAATGTTCACCACGTTAATGCGGTAGTACAAGTCTTCACGGAACGTGCCCGCATCGACCATCGCCTTTAGCGGTTTGTTGGTAGCCAGCACGAAACGTACATCCACTTCCTGCGTCTTGGTTGAACCCAATGGCTCGAACTGACGTTCCTGGAGAACGCGCAGGAGCTTGAGTTGCAAAGCCGGGGTTGCCGAGTTGATTTCGTCGATAAAAAGCGTGCCACCGTTGGCCGCCATGATCTTGCCGACCTTGTCGGACTCGGCGCCGGTGAAAGCCCCTTTGACATGGCCGAAGAGTTCGGATTCGAGCAACGTTTCGGGAATCGAGCCACAGGAAAACGTGACGAATGGGCCGGAGTGCCGGTCGGATCGCTGATGCACCGCACGGGCGACGAGTGATTTACCAGTACCCGAATCACCGTCAATAAGGACGGTGGTTTTGCTGGGAGCGACAGCTTCGATCAAGTCGTAAACGCGCTGCATGCGGTAGTCGGTGCCGATGATCGAACCCATGCCGTAGCGCTCTGCCAGTTGGGCTCGCAGGGACTTGTTTTCCGCGAGTAGCGCATGGTGTTGCATGGCCTTGTCGATGGAGATGCGCAATTCCGAGTCGATGATCGGCTTGGTGAGATAGTCCACCGCACCGAGTTTGATGGATTCGACTGCGGTTTGGATTTTTGCATAGCCGGTGATGACGATGACGGAGAGATCGGGATAGTTTTTGCGGATTTTTTTGAGCAGTTCAATGCCATCACAGCGTGGCATGTTCATGTCGGTGATCACCAGGCCGTAGTGTTGGTCCTGTCCCTGGTCGAGGTGTTCCATGGCTTCAAAACCATCACCTGCGATGGATGCGTTGATCCCATCGGTTGCAAGGAATTGTGCGAGACTCTCAGCGATGATCGGGTCATCGTCGACAATCAAGGCTTTAGGCTTGTTGACGGGTTGTTCACTCACCGGTCAAACTCCTGTAATTTTGCAGCAGGGAATCGGACGATCATTTCCGCCCCGCGATAGTCCGATGGTTCATCGGGCAAGCCGACATACATCTGCCCACCCAGTCGGTCGACGATCTCGCGTGATAGGGATAAGCCAAGTCCATAGCCTGCGTCTTTGGTGGTGACGCCGTAGCGAATCTGGCCATTGGGATCGAGCAGTGTCGGGTCAAAGCCCGGGCCGTTATCACTGATTCGCAGCACAACCTGTCCCTGGACCATCTCACCGTTGACCACGATATTCCCACGGCAGCGGCCGGGCCGGTTGACCATGTCGGAGTTGATGGCTTCGATGCTGTTGCGGACTGCGTTGGCGATGATCGGGTAGATCGGGCCAGCAGGCAGTTTGGCAATGCTCTGGTCGATTTCCGTGGTGATGTCGATGTTTCGTGACCGTGCAGCAGGCATGAGCAGGCGAATGGCATGATCGATGGTCTGTGTCAACGTCTGCGTCTGGGCATGGAGCCTGTCAGGTGTATGCGATCGCGTCATCCAGCGGCGGATGAGCATGGCCATCTGCTGCATGGCATTGGAGGCCACTTCCAACCGATGTTGCACGTCCGCATCGTTTTGATGCTCGGCGTCAGTTTTGAGTGTGTTGATGGCAAGGCCGACATTTCGCAGTGAACCGTCAAGCAGGTTGGCCAACTCGTGGGCCAGTCTTGCCGGTGCTTCGTCGGAGTCAGGTAAAGCCGGTGCACCGCCGGTTTGGCTTCCCGATGATTGGATAAAGCTGTCGGTGGTGAGTTTCAGGTTGGGTTGGTCATGCGACATCATCATTTTGGATATCGTCGTGGGCTGCTTTGGGGTTAAGGTTGATGTTGTTTAGCTGAAACATTGGTTGGGCTTCGGGTTGGTTTATGCCGATTGCATCAACGATGAATCAGGTCTTTACTGGACGGAGGCATAGTCATAGGCACAGGGGATTTCGCCTTCGACTGCTTCGGTCTGCCAGGTTGCTGCCTCCCAGAACGCATGGGGGTTGGGCGAGCCGGGTTTGAGACTGATACGTGATTTGTAAAGTCCCTTGCGGTGCATTTTGCCCAGTGCTTCGTCGATGAGTTGGCGATCCAGGCCGGTGTTCTGATGGGAAGGTGCAATGGCCAATTGGTGCATCAGGCCACTGTTACCGGACGTTCCGCATAGGATCACACCGACCATCGCGCCTTCGTCGCGTGCGACGATGCTTAGATTAGGGTGGTGTGCCAGGAGTTTGGCCAAGGCGGCAGGGGAGGAGGTATCCAGTCGGACGCCTTCCGCGGTTCCGCTAGCCGTGTTGCAGGAAGCGCATAATGCAATGACTTCCTTAAACTCCGTGGGCTGAAGCTCGCTTAATAAAACTGACAAGTTCTTGCCCTTTCTTACTGACGTTGACGCAGCGTTTGCGCGGTGCATTGCTGCTGTCATACACGGAGAATCGGCTCATTTGGCGGGTGAATTTGCTTAGACTGTCTACTGCAACCTTAAGATTTGTTGGACATATGGGTTTATGCGACGGGCGCGTTTTGTAGCGATCAGCAGCGAACCGTGATCAGTTGTGTGGGTTATGATGGCTGGGCTGGCAAAGCAGGTTGTGGTTGTGTAAGTTTGTTGAACCGGCTGGATGTTTGTCCGATTGGACGTGTTTTTGCCGATACACAGTGTTACTCGAAAACACAGAAACAGGAAGTTGATGATTTTGTTGCGTAAAACAGGTCAATTTTTATTCTTAGCGTTACTTACCTGCCTGGTTGCCACGACGCAGGCCAATGTGCAGCATGAAGCCGCCGCCCTGATCCGGACCGCCAATCTCGGGGGTGCGGACGTCGGTCTCTATGCCTTGGATCTGCAAACCGGTGAAGTGCTCGTCAAGCTCAATCCCAATGAACCGTTGATCCCGGCCAGTAACATGAAGTTACTCACCTCGGCCTCGGCACTCAACGAACTGGGGCCTGAGTTTCTCTTCAAAACCAAGCTCAAACTCACGCCACCCGATCCGGTCAATGGCAAGCCGTCTCTGATTTTGCAGGGCGATGGTGATCCTTCACTGGGAGACCCCGTGCTCCTTGAAGCTCACGGACTGGATGTCGATCAACTCATTCAGCAGTGGGTCGCTGTGGTACAGAAAACCGGGATCACCGAGTTTGATCAGTTGGTCATTGATGACCGTATTTTTGATCGTCATTTTGTCCATCCGGCATGGCCTGAGGATCAACTCAACCGTTGGTATTGTGCCCAGGTTGCTGGGATCAATTTTCATGACAACTGTCTGGATGTCTATCCACGCCCGACTCGTTCAGGGTTGGCACCCTTCCTGCGGATCAGTCCTGAATCGCCATTCCTGCGATTAAGCAATCGTGCCGTCTGCGGCTCGACCGACTCCTTCTGGATTTACCGTCGGATGGAGACCAACGAAATGACCTTCCGTGGCGTGGTCAAGTATCCACGATCGAGCCCGGAAAATGTCACGTTGCATGATCCGCCCAATTACCTGGCGATGCTGTTGCAACACAATCTGGCGCAAGCTGGCATCAAAGTGAATCATCTCTACCGCCCGCCGATGGATGAGATTCTGCCTCAGGCACGTGATCTGCACATCGTTCAGACCACCATTGATGTGGTGCTCAACCGCTGTAACAAAGACTCCCAGAATCTCTTTGCTGAAGCCTTGTTCAAACGTGCCGGTCGTGAGATGACCGGTGTGCCCGGCAGTTGGGAAACGGGTCGTGCTGCGATGCGTATTTTCCTGCGATCGCGATTGGGCTCTGCTGCAGCCAGTGTTGAAATCGATGACGGTAGTGGCATGAGTCGTAACAACAAGGTCAGCCCCAAAGCCATTGTTGATCTACTGGTGAGTATGTATCTGGATTCCAGACTCAGTTCGACGTATCTGCGTTCGCTCTCCGTCGGGGGTAAGGATGGATCGCTTCGCAAACGCTTCAAGAATTTGGATATCACCGTGCTGGGTAAGACCGGCTATATCCGATCTGTGAGCACACTCAGTGGCTTTGCCGTCCTGCCACGTCCGGACCATCCTCAAGGTCCGCGCGTCATTGCGTTCTCATTCCTGTTCAACAATTTCAAAGCGCCTGTCTATGTCTACCAGATCAAAGCGCTGCAGGATAAACTCGTT
>JBICHS010000298.1:0-2668 GCA_043101135.1 Phycisphaeraceae bacterium JB051 | reverse complement strand
CGTTGTTGGTGTTTTGCTCAAAGTTATTGAGATGTACAGTGATAAATTTGGAAGATTTATTGCATGGCTTCTGGGCGCAGCTTGGACCATACTCACCTTCTTTGTCGTGCCGGTGATGGCTGTGGAAGGTGTCGGTCCTGTCAAGGCTATTAAGTCATCGGTCAAGACCATGAAGTCTGCTTGGGGGGATTTGATCTGTGGCAACTTCTCATTGGGCTTGATGACGTTCATTGTCGCACTACCAATATACTTGGTCATGATTGCTGCATTCTGGTTTTCAATTGCTGTACTTCAAAGTACGGCTGCCATCATCTGTGTCTTTATCGTCTTTTTTGTCGTGACCGCATTGATCTCCGTCGCAACAACTGCAGCCGACACCGTCTTCAAAGCCATTCTTTACAGCTTTGCATCGGGTAACACCTTGCCTGCTGGCTTTGATACTGACGCGGTGGCATCGGCATTTGCACGCCCACGCAAGCGTGGTTTGATGCGACTGCTCAGCCGGGATTGATTGTCCGACGCATAACACATTAACGAGAACCCCGTGTCCAACCCGACGCGGGGTTTTTCATGGCGCGTGACAATTTCAATATCAACGCATGCTCAATGTGTATCATGCCATGAGCACCAGATGTCAATCTGGTGCAAGTCGTAACACGCTACACATATCTTGCACCGGGTTAACACCCTGTGCTCAAACACAACTACACAGTACCCGCTCAAACGTCGTGCTCATACCAGTCATTAAATCGCCGGAAGAGTTCCTGTTGGGCTTTGCCACACTCAGGGCACATCTGGTCTTCACCACGCAGGTCATAGCCACAGTGCATGCAGTGTCCCTTAATGGCATGATCGATGGCTCGGAGAGTTTTTAACGCACAGCCATAAATGCCAAGCAGCAGGCAGCCGACGAGTATCAAGAATAAATACAGGTAGATGTCTGACGGACTGATGCTCCATTGGTAAAGCAGATAATCCTGTAATGACGCACCGCTGGTGATGTATGCAATGGCAAGCAAACTGCAAAGCAAAACACCTGCAATCAAGCCATAACGCATGCCACGCAGTTTGGCTTGTCGCATCAACGCTTTGGCAATGTCTCTGCTTTGTGTCTTTGGCATCACCAACTCCCCGGGTTATGCCTGGTGATAGTAAGGTGATTAATCCTTGCCCTTGCCGGTAGCCTGCATGATCAGTTCATGTAACTCGACCACGTCGTAGGTCTTCTTGTTAGGCAGGACGACCAGCGGCATTTTGATCGCTTCCATCGCATCGGTGATGATCTCAAGGTCTTCACCTTTGGTGGGCATCTGGATGGCAAGGATCGGTGCGTAGGTGTCGGCATTGACGATCACGAAGTCCAGACGACGCGAGCCGGCAAGCTTCTTGAGAAACTCTTCACGCTCGGTGCGCGGGGGGATGATGGCGACCGAAGTCAGTTGCATTTTACAGAGTACGATGCGCTTGGAGCCGGCTTCATGCTGGAGGATGTCATAGACCGTGGCTTCAAGTTCGTTAAGCAGATTCTCAGCTTTGACGAAGGGATACTTCTGGTTGGGATCACGTTTGGCAGGGGTTCTGCTGATACCCAGCGAAGAGAGTTCACGACGCCAGAGCAGACTTGCAACGAGTATGCCAGTGATGAAGAAAACAGCTGAAACAAATGGTACCCACATTAATGGCATCAGTGGTCCTCGGATAAAAAGTTCGTATCGGTAATGCGAGACATTTAAGATAATCGCATCCGCGGTTAAGTTCAATCGGATTGACACGATATCCCTGAGATTGTGTATCATGGTCTGCTTGAAAACCATGCCAACCATTGAAGTCAACAATCTCGCCAAAACCTATCGTGTCTACCAGAAGAAGGAAGGCCTCATGCAGGCAATCCGCGGTCTGGGTAAACGTGAGTATAAACACGTCCATGCTGTACGCGGGATCAACATGCAGGTCCAGCAGGGCGAATTCGTCGCTTTCCTGGGGCCAAATGGCGCGGGCAAGACCACGACGCTGAAGCTGCTCTCCGGGGTGATCACACCCACCGATGGCACCGCGACTGTCCTCGGCCATGTGCCCTGGCAGCGTGAAGACAATTACCGTCGCCGTTTTGCATTGGTGATGGGGCAGAAGAACCAACTCTGGTGGGACCTGCCTGCACAGGAATCCTTCCGGCTGCATCAGAAAATCTACCGCGTCCCCGAAGAGCAGTTCGATGCAACGCATGACGAACTGGTGGATTTGCTGGGGGTCCGCAAACTGCTTGGCCAACCGGTTCGCGAATTGTCACTTGGCGAACGCATGAAGATGGAGCTTATCGCAGCACTGCTGCATTCGCCGGACGTGCTGTTTCTGGATGAACCGACCATCGGCCTGGACGTTGTCGCTCAGCACAACATTCAGAAATTCCTCAAGCACTATCAGCAGGAACGCAAGATCACGATCCTGCTCACCAGTCATTACATGAAAGACATCACGGCGCTGTGTCAGCGCGTGGTGATCATTGCCAACGGGCAGATGCATTACGACGGCTCGCTGTCGGGCATCATTGATGAGTTTGGCGGCCACAAGAATCTGACACTGCAATTCCCCGAAGGTATTGAGTCGATCCCCAATCTCGAAAACTATGGCAAGATTCTCGAAGTCCAGACACCACGTGTGAAGTTGCAGG
>JBICHS010000297.1:0-4906 GCA_043101135.1 Phycisphaeraceae bacterium JB051 | reverse complement strand
ACGATGGAGTACATGCATATCTGGTTCCTGGGGATGCCGTTTATTGCGATCCCGATGATGGGGAATAACGCATTGCGTGCCACAGGCGATGCCACGTCACCGGGCATCATCATGGCGATCGGTTCGATGGCCAATCTGGTCTTGGACCCGCTTTTGATTTTCGGTCTGGCAGGTTTCCCCGCACTGGGTATTGCCGGGGCTGCTTATGCGACACTGATCGGCCGCGCTTTTGCGTTGTTCGCATCCTTGGGAATTCTGGGGTTCCGCAAGAAGATGCTCACGTTTGAAAAGCCGCAGCTAAAATTATTGCTTCAATCATGGGGCAAGCTGTTGTACATCGGTATTCCCGCAGCGATGACGGGCGTGCTCGGTCCGGTGACCATGGCGATTATTATTCGACTGGTTGCTCAATATGGAACTGAAGCCGTAGCTGCTGTCAGCGCTGGTGCCAAGATTGATTCGTTAACCATCATGGTGCTTGCTTCGATGGGTAGCGTGGTCATGCCGTTTGTTGGGCAGAACTGGGGCGCGGGGAAGATGGATCGTATCCGCGAAGCGCATCGTTGGGTTTATAAATTCTGCATCGGCTGGGGCGTTTTGATGTATGCCGTGGTCGTGATTTTTGCCCATCCGATTGCCCAGCAGTTCGGCAAGGAAGAACGCGTTGTCGAATTGATCGTGCTTTACCTGTACATCACGTCAACCGGCCTGGGCCTTGAAGGACTCTGGCGTATTGTCAGTGGTGCGTTTAACGGCATGCATCAACCGATTCATTCTGCGATGCTCAACATGGTCTGTCTGATTGTGATCACCCTGCCCACCGCTGCTATTGGTAGTGTGATGTATGGGCTTGAAGGTCTGTTCATTGGACTCGCTGCGGGTAAATTACTTTCCGGTCTGGTGGGGATTGGTTGGGCGAATTATCTGCATGGTCGTCTTGAAGAGAAGGTCAACATGCAGGTGGTGCCAGCGGTTTGATTTTCAATACGGGTAAACCAAATGAAACTGCGGTGAACCAGTGATGGGCCAAAGCACCAGAAAATGGTGGATCATATCGGAAGCAAACAGGGCGATGCCTGTAATGAGAATCCAGGTGAATAACATCGGTTTGGATTTGAAGAACCAAGCTGCGATGAGCATGAGAAAACCAATGTAACCATGATGGATTCGTATCCCCATGGTCAACACGCCAACGGTTGAAGCGGTGTGTCGTGATGATTCGAGTGCAAAGCCAAATCGCAGAATCACGGTGAGTAGCTCAAACAAAAACGTCAAGGCGATGGCATAGATTGCGATCTGTCGCCTGGTGAATGGCCTCATTGAATTTCCCCCGAATGAATCCTCAAACAAGTCTTAAGCAGGACACGAACAATCGTGTTTGGCTTTACGCACGGGAATGGTGCATTCACGTTGCGAAGGACCGCCCAAGGCCCATGAGAACTCCGCGTTAAACTCGGCTTGCGGGTCGATCCACGGGCGGAGGCTGTGCGTAGCGACTTCGATGTTCTTTTCATCAATGGTGACCACGCGCAGATCGAATGGCGTTTCGGTGAACGCGTTGGTGGTCATGGTGATGAGGTTGCCGAATCTTGCCAGCGTGTTGACGTGGTTATGACCGGTCATGATCAGATGCAGCATGGGGAAGCGACGGGCAAGGTCAACGAGATAGCGTTGGTATTGGCAGTCAGGTTCACCGACTTCGCCGCAAAGCCCGGTCTGGCTTGAGGGGATGGCATTGACCTGCACATGCGTTGCCAGAATCACCGGTTTGGTGCTTGAGGCCAGGTATTGTTCAAGGTCCTGTTTTTGCTGATCGCTGATGACAGGGATGTGTGCCGTTTCCCAGTAATAGGGTTGCGGGGCGCCCGCATAGCTGACCGCCATGACATAGACATTCACATCCTCAAGCTCGATTTTGTAATTGGGCTTGTTGTTGGGCAGCAGGCCCATGTGATGTTCTTTCCAAAGCTGGTAAGACTCAGGGCTATCCAGGTCATGATTGCCCAGGCAGAGATAGGCCGGGCAGGGCATGGCAGAGAATTTTTCAGCAAACTTGGTGATGAGTTTTTCGTTGCCATGTTCGACGAGATCGCCGCCGTGGAGGATGAAGTCAACCGGTTTTTCAGAGAGCCATTCGTGCAGTCCTGTGAGCACTTTTTCGACAGGTTCGGGGTGTCGGGGCTGCATGGAGTATCCCTCACCGAGTGTGTATCCGAAATGCGTGTCTGTCAGGTAGCAGAATGTCGTCATGATTCAACCTGGCCAATTGCCTGTAAAGACTTCCGTTGCCGGCCCGGTCATGTAGACTGGTTCATCGTTCCCAGCCCATTGGAGGGTTAAATCCCCGCCGGGCAGATGCGCCAGAATTTCCGGGCCGCTCTTTTGCGTGAGAACCCCGCTGACGCACACAGCCGAAGCGCCGGTGCCGCAGGCGAGAGTGATCCCACTGCCGCGTTCCCAGGTTCGCATGGTGACTTGGTTATCACTGTGAACCTGAACAAAGTGGACATTGATTCGTGCAGGGAAAAGCGGGTGACGTTCGAGCAATGGGCCAACCGCTTCAAGCGGCACCTTGGCGACATCGCGACTGTAAAGCGTCACGTGCGGATTTCCCATCGATACACAGGTCATACGCAACGCGGTTCCCGAGTGTTCAATCCACGCATCACCCGCAGAGGTGTTCGCCCAATCCAGATGGCCGGCCATGTCGTAGTCGACCACAGCAGCTTCCTGCTCAATGGCAACGGGCACCTTGGCGGGCGTGAGGATGGGCTGACCCATATTCACGCGGACCTGCTGAATTTTGTTGTTGTCGTTGGTCGTGTACTGAAGCGTCAGCACGCCGTTTCCGGTTTGGATACGCATGGGGTTATTGGTGCATACGCCATGATCATGAGCCAGCTTGCATACGCAGCGGATACCGTTGCCACACATTTCAGACTCCGAACCGTCTGCATTGAACATGCGCATGCGCACGTCCGCGTCGACGCCGTCTTCAGCCGGGAGCAGGAGGATCAACCCATCACCGCCCACACCGGTATGACGATCAGCGATCACCGGGGCCAATGAAACAGGATCAGTCACCGGCTCTTCAAAGCCGTTAACGTAGACATAGTCATTGCCAATACCATGCATCTTGATGAACTGCATACGCTTAGTATAACACAAAGCAATTTTTTCGCAGTATCAGGGTAGACTGATTAAGGAGGTGGATATCAGATGATATAAACCTCACCCGGCGTGGGAGACTGTGTCGGGGGCATGAGTTGGTTTTCAATCTGTTCAATACCGCCCATCATCAACCAGCTACTGAGCAAGACCCCCATGACAATCAACACACACAGCCATCGCATCAGGCGATCAATGGGCAATTGGTTGGGGCAGCGCGTGACCAGCGTTTTGAGATAGTCCTGACGCCAGCGGATCGAACCATGCCGCCAGCTCTTTTTCTCAGTCCTCACATGATTCAAGGCTGCAACTTCTTCCAAAGCCTGGATCATCGCAAAGGCATCCTCGGGCTCGATGCGTTCGTGGCCGTGCGTCTTGGCCATGTGTGCCACCGCAAAGCTGTCAGCCTGTCGTTCCATTCGGCGACTGAGCCAGCCAAAACAAAACAGCCATGCGATCACCGCCATGAGCAGGCTGATGATCAGGCTCGCGTTGTCGATGGTGCTTTGAAGGTCTTCAGAGGCATCAATCCAATCCACCAGCTTCGAACCTGCATACCAGGTCATCACGCCAAAAAGCAGTTCGTAAATCACCAGCATCGCCCCAGCGCCTGCAATCATCCAGAACATGTGCTTCTTTTTCACATGGGCGATTTCATGCGCCATCACCGCTTCGACACAGCCGCTGGTCATGCGCGTAAGAAGGACATCGGTAAGCAGGATATAACGCAACGGGCCGATGAAACCGATCACCGCGCCGTTGGCCATCCCGCCAAAGGTTTTCCAATGCAGGATCTCGCGGACCCCCACGCGGTAATCCTTGCACAGCTGCAATAGGCGCGATCGCATGGGGGATGCGGGCAGGGCCTGCGTGTCCCAAAGTTTTCGAATCATCACCGGGGTTAGCAGGAAGACCATGGCAGTTCCCATCAGTGACAACGGTGTCTGCAGATCGTAGCCATTGGGCAGCGTCAGATATTCGTTCGGCATCATGTTCAGCGTTTCTGTCCATGCCAAAAGAATCAGCAGGGGAACGCCGGGAATCAGCAGGCTGTGTCGAATCTGAGCCAACAGGTATTGACGTCGCGTCCAGATCGGGGAGACCGGTTCATCGTTGTCGATTGCATTAAATGCCATGGCTTCGCGGAGCTTGCGATCCACCGGATAGTACACCCGCCAGAACAGCAGTTGCGTAACAATCGTCGGCGTCAGCAGCAGGGCTTCATCAAGCAGAATCCAGTCACCAACGGTCACACGCAGCCATGTCAGACAACCGGCAGCCAGGTCCAATCCATAGCAGGCAAGCAGCAGTAATCGCAACGCAGCCCCGACACGATCGAGCCGCTTGAGTTTCTTTTTACTGGGGTGTTTGAGTGCCTGCTGACAGAGCCGATGGTAGAGCAGGATCAGCAACGCCTTGGGCAGAATCATCACCAAAAGAGCATAGGCCGCGTTGTTGCCGACCGGCCCCATGTCCATGCCGACAAACGCATCGTGCAGTAGCAGCCCCATGGCAAAGATGATCGTAATCATATGCATCGTGTTAGTGTAGCTGCTGCGTGCTCGTTGTGCTTGGGGAGTAGGGAGTAAGGAGTAGGGAGTAGGGAGTAGGGAGTAGGGAGTAGGGAGTAGAGGCATAATACGTTGGGTTGGTTGTTGTGGGTGAAGGTTGCCATACACAAGCCGCCAGATGAGATCGCAGATCGAATCTGACGGGTCACATCAACGTTGACACGAAC
>JBICHS010000296.1:0-15972 GCA_043101135.1 Phycisphaeraceae bacterium JB051 | reverse complement strand
GATCCGTAACGAACGGCCCATCGAGGACGAAGCGTTATGGGAACTACCTGCAGGCACACTCGAACCCCCCGAGCCAGCGGACATCTGCGCAGGCCGTGAACTCATCGAAGAAGCCGGCTACAAGGCGGGGAACATCGCGTTTCTCACCAAGTTCTATGCCTCACCGGGCATCTGCACCGAGATGATGCACTGTTACCTTGCGACGGATCTGACGGCAGTGGGTCAGCAACTTGAACCCAACGAGAAGATTACCGTTAAAGTCATGCCCCTGAATGAGGCGATTGAACTGATACGCGATGGGAAAATCATTGATGGTAAAACCGTCGCAGCATTGTTGTATTATCAGACGTTTTGCAGATAACCCCAAAGGGCAGCTTTGACCGCCTTGCCACGCCTGCTGTATCTTGCGTTGGCAAAGCAACCGAAGTAAACCATGATGGGTATCACCCACAGGACCTAAACCCATGGGCGTATACGACCGCGATTACACACAGGCTGACAGCCCCTTTGGACCCTCCAAACGCGTGGGCAATTTTCTCATCCCCGCACCGGGTTGGCTGTCGATGGTGGCGATCCTGATCATCATCAATGTCGCTGTCTTCGTGGTTGATGCGATCCTGTTTAACTTCGCCAAACTCACCTTCAACGGGATGGCACCGCTTGAAGGGATCGGCTATTTCTCATTTGTTACCGCATTTGAGCACTTCCAGGTCTGGCGTGTGGTCTCGTATCAATTCCTGCATGCAAATGTCGGCCACGTGTTCTGGAATATGCTTGGCCTGTTTTTCTTCGGGCCGATGGTTGAAAACTATCTGGGCTCCAAACGGTTCCTGGCTTACTACCTGTTATGTGGTGTGGCGGGCAGTCTGTTCTATGTGTTGATGATGCTGATGCATATCCTGCCTGAGTTCAATGGGCAGAGCGGCTATATCCCACTGGTCGGTGCCTCAGCTGGACTCTTTGGCGTGATGGTGGCAGCAGCACGGATCTCGCCCAACACGCAGGTCCTGTTCATGTTCATTATCCCCATCAAGATGCGCGTGATGATCTGGATGATGGTGGGGGTGGCAGCATTGACCTTGCTAAGCCGTGGCAATAACGCAGGCGGCGAAGCAGCTCACCTGGGTGGCGCGATTCTCGGTTTCTTCCTGATCCGCAAGCCCGGCCTGCTTAACTTCGCGGACATCGGTGGCAGTCGCCGCAGCAAACCCACACTGGCTCAACGTGCTAACCAATGGAAAGCCAACCGTGACCAGAAGTCCCAACAGGAGCTCGACGAGGAAGTCGATCGCATCCTGGCCAAGGTCAAAGCCTCGGGCATTCAGTCGCTGAGTGAAAAAGAAAAGAAGACGCTCAACAAGGCCACCAATCAGCAGCGTCGCGGTTAAGTCTCCCATCTTTCTACAGCCTACCCGTCAGATTCACCCACGATGTGAACTCATCAGGCGGGCTTGTGTTAGAGCAATGCAAACAAACAATGTCCACTCGCCGTCACTCCCGCGCAGGCGGAAGTCCAGTGAGAACTCCAAGCGTCTACAGAATGCCACTGGATTCCCGCCTTCGCGGGAATGACGAGATCGAAGACGACATGGAGATTTATGACCGGAACTGCGGTAAGCATCTTGTGTATTGATTGGAAGCTGATGACCACGTAGCAAACTCCGCAGGAATCTGCTGCGCGGCTTTACGGTTCATCTCCAAAGCCGCTGGAAGCCGAAGGATTCCTGCGGGTGTCTTGAGAACGCTAAGCAATCAAGCAAAACGCTGTGACTACAGCCGAGCCATCTTGGTTCGGTGTTTTGTTGAGAGTCACGACAACAGCCTGTCACAGCGATTCATCGTGCCCTGCGTCCCACGGAACACCGGCTCGCCAAGACATTTACCTGTGAAAAATAAAGCGTGAACACCCAATAAAAAAACACCCCGATGCATTGAACACACGGGGTGTTTGTTGATTGTGTTGTGTGTTGTCTGCGTTATGCAACGCGTTGACGGTTGCGGCGACGCATGATCAACAGGCTGCCAAAGCCCAGCAGGGTCAATGTGGCCGGTTCGGGAACCACACCGCTGGTGGCAGTGAAGGTGCCGAAGGTGAAATCATCTGCAACACCTGAGCTGGCGATGACCAGGCTGATGGACTTGATGTCGGTCAGGTCAACACCTGCGACCAGGAAGTCTGCATAGTCAAAGCTCAGGATACCCGCAAAGCCGTCGTTGATGTCCAGAACGCTTGAGTAGGTGTTGCCACCATTGTCCAGAACGTTGACATGGGCAGTGCCTTCACCGTTGGCATCGGTAACCACCAGTGAGAAGCTACCTGCGGGGGTGCCGCCAAGCAGGTCAAGATTCAGTGAACCGTCCAGACCCGCTCCATCATAGAGTGAGCCATAGAAACCGGAGGAACCGGCGATACCGTCGAAGGCAATGGTGTTGCCAATGACCGGTGAGTAGAAAATGTTGATCGCACCGGACGAAGCGAACACCTGCGTGTCACGGTAGCCACCGAGCACACCGGAGTGGAAGCCGTCGTTGACAGCATTGGTCGTGCCGAAGGTGCTCAGGTCAACACCGGATGCAAAATCGTCAATCAGAATATCTGCACGTGTCTGAGTCTGTGAAAAACCCAAAACCAATGTCAGAACCAGTAAAAATGGAATGAAGTGCTTTTTCATGGCGTCTCAATTCCCCCTTCTTGTTTGTTGTTCTCGTCAACAAGATTCCAGTCAGCAATATCACCCCTGACGCCGCTGACCGGTTTCCCTCCTTGTTGGTCCAATAAAAAAATTACAGGACTTTATACAGAATAAGAAGGTCCATTTAAGCTTCAATGGCAATGCAAGTGAATTCAGATAAATAGTCGTTTGCAAGATATGTTTGTATCGATTGTAACGATTACACAATACAAACAAGCGATTTGAAAGGCTTTATCAACCGTTGCCGCTGAGCTGACGGACGGTTTGATCGAAGTTGCGCACGATGTTGAGCAGCAGAATGTAGACCATCACACTGTAGCCCACAGCCGCCAACGCAGCGCCCATGATCAGGTTCCAACGCCCCGGGATCGGCTCTGCCATCATGCCATGCACACGCGCATAGGGATTGATGATCACCAGCATATGCGTCACCGGGCTGAAGCTGTTGATGATCGGCCCAACGACAGGGATATTGGCAGCGGCACTCCAGCCACAGAAGCCAAGCACCATGCTGATGGCAGACAAAATGCCCACCGACCAGATCACCGCGCCAAGCACGCCCTTGCTCTTGACCGACCAGTTCATGCCAACCATCACGCAGAAGCCGACGAACGGCACAAGCATCAGCAGGAGCAACAACGCAGCTTCAATGCTCAATAGCGGGTACGTCGCGGTCGCATTGCCTGCCCCGTAACTGACCATCGCCTGAGGCCACTGCTGGGCGCGACCGATCCACGTGTACGCACTGACCATCGCCAATGTCACCACGGGCACCGTCAACATCATTGTCAGGAAACTCACGAGCCCGCGCAGCTTGCCCCAAATGTAAAGCTTCGGCGTCACCGGCGTGGTGAGAATCAAATCCAACGTCCGGTCTTCACGTTCGCGACTCACACAACTGGCGCTCATGTACAACGCGACGAGGCAGATCACTGCCAATTCCATGATCAACAGGGTTGCCAGGATATTGCGAAAGACCTCATGTTGAGGCAGGTTTCGACCACCGGCGTTGGCGATTGAAGGCAGATTTTTACTGTGATAAAGCCAGATCAACAGCGCCCCCGCAGACCAACCCAGAATGACAAACGCCCATTTGCCAAGAATTCCCGCAGCCACTTTGCCACGTGTCGAAGCCTCACGCCAGGCAATGGGATTGATCCAAACCGAACGCGGTTGACGACGACGTTCGCCCTGCCCTTTGCCAATACGGAGTTTCTTTTTGAGCTTGTAAACCCACTGGCTCTGCCCCTGCCCGATCATACGAACCCACAGTGAACAGAACGTGAGCATCGACACGCTCAGCAAAGTTGTCACCGTCGCAAACACACCAAACGGGTGGCACAGATACAGCTTGGCAAAACCCGAGTAACCCACCAACTCATCAGGCGATGGCGCGTGATAGTTGGCTGAATCCAGATAGCTTTGCAGCACCAGAATCGGGTGCAGTGGCGTGAGATAGTTCGTGCCATCTGCAACAATCGGGAAGTTCCGCAGCAGCGTCACGTCGATCATGTAACCGGCTACGAGATAGCCCGCCACACCGATGACAAAACCCACCACGGCCTTGCGGCCACCAATGCGCATCACCGACAGCGTCACCGCCACCGCGCCCATGAGTAATGCTGACAAACCTGCCACCGCAAAACTCACAAACACCGCACTCACCGGCACGCCGCCGAAGATCAAAAGCACTGAAAACAAAGGCAATCCGCTGATGAGTAATGCCAACACGAAATACAGTCGGCCTAGCAGCGAACCAAAGACAATCTGCAGGTTCGATAGCGGTGTGGTGAGCATGATGTCAAAGGTTTTGCCCTGCTGCTCCGCCGAGATCGCCCCTGCCATGAAGAGTGGTGAAAGCAAGCAGATGAGAATCACCTGCCCATATGCGATCTGCGCAAAGACATGCGCCCCAGCCTTGGCCAGCGCGGTCATGGAGATGTCCTGCCCGATCCCGCCCCCGGACGCCAGCGCGAGCATGACAAGCATGACCATCACACCAACATAGCCCATGCGCACCCAAAGGTGACGCACCCGTCGTGATCCCCCGTGAACGATTCGCATCAGAATCGGATTGGCTGGGATCAACTGCCAAAACCAGTAGATCAACCATTGCATGATGGAGATTGTACTCTAATTCAATAGCGTTGATGCGTTGATTTTCGTGAATTGTTACGCTGATACCATGCCAATTCATGTTCATGATCATTCATCACGAAACAATCCCAAATAATCGTGATAGATGAAACGACGGTTCCTGTATTGGCCTGTCATTTCTCTAATAATTTGCTGTTCAACCAATCGCGTGACCAGATTATTGGCAGCCTGATATGTTGTACCAATTAGATCCTGTACTTCATTGACTGTCACAATGGGGTGCTGATACAGGTGTTCAAGTGTCCTGTGACCATTGGCTGCTGCACGCCCTAAACCCTGCGTAATGCACTCACGATGATGCTCACGCAAGGTCAGAATACGACGTGCTGTTTCTGTTGCCTGGCGACTCACCTCATCTATTCCTCGAAGGAAAAATGCCAGCCAACGCTCCCAATCACCATGATCTCGAACAGCCTGCAGGTGGTCATAATAGTCTTGCCTGTAGCGTTTGAAATACCATGATAAATAGAGCACCGGCTTAATCAGCACCTGTCTATCACATAGTAAAAACGTGATCAACAGACGCCCGACACGACCATTCCCATCAAGAAATGGATGGATCGTTTCAAATTGAGCATGGGCTAAACCAATTTTGATCAACAAAGGCAAATCTGTATCAGCGTGCAAAAAACGCTCTAAATTCGACAAATGTTCATGAAGTTCATTGGGTGGTGGAGGTACAAATGTGGCTTCATTCAGTGTACATCCATTGGGGCCAATCCAATTTTGTGAACTCCGAATGTCCCCTGGCGTCAAGTGTGTGCCTCTCCCACCTTGTAATAATTCCTTGTGAATCTCACGGATTAATCGAACTGAAACCGGTAATTCTGCGAGCTTGGATAATCCATGGTTCATCGCTGCGATGTAATTGAACACCTCTTGAACATCATTGGGACGTTCAGGATCCAAAACCCGAGCTTCAGCAGCGATCACATCCTGAAGCGAACTCTGTGTCCCTTCGATCTGGCTGGATAGAACTGCTTCTTTACGAACGTACATTGCTACAAACAAATCCGGATGAGGCAAAGTATGAATGGAGCCATCAAGTCGACCTAATGCTCGATCCGCAATTGACAACAAGGATTGCAACTCACCCGTCATTTGAATCGGCGGGTCCGGTGGCAAGCTGGCAGGAATAAATGCACGATAATGATCTGACTGACGAATATATCGCCCCGCACGGCCTTTGTGATCATCTGATAAACCAGCCATAGCCACAGTCATGCCTGCCTTTCATATAGCTTAATTTACCATCCATAGTAAACACAGCCTTTACTATAGACCAATATACTAGCCATACTAAAGACTGCGTTCAATAAAAAAAGACCTGCAAACAGCAAAACACATACTTGCCCAGCAGCTTAAAAAGGAAGTGTATTACAAGGAAAATGCGGGCGAGAGGACTCGAACCTCCACGGGTGTTACCCCACCAGAACCTAAATCTGACGCGTCTGCCAATTTCGCCACGCCCGCTTGGGTGGATGGCACATGATACACGGATCATCCGGCTTTCGCATCCAATCCTGACGTAACGCCAGGCATGTCAAGGTGGGGCAGGCTCGGTTGGCGAAAGAGGTGTTGTGCTCAATTCATGCACAAATTGGCCGATATCACGCATGGATTGATTGGGGCTGCTCAGATATGATCGTTGGTGTACTTGTTGACATTCTTCTTTGATCCAATTTTCACAAAGGAAACGCGCATGAAATTCGCAATCTCCACCGTAATGCTGATGATGTGTCTGACTGGCATGCTCCACGCCGAACAGGAAGCAGCCCCGAACCTGCTGGGGGACAAACTCGATAGCAAGTCCGGCTGGAAAATCTGGATTCACCAACCCGTCCGCGAAGCCGGTGCCAAGGGTGTTTTGAAAGACAACACGGCCATCCTCACCCCAGCTCCCGAAGGTGCCCTGGAAAAGCCGCGCGTCCACTGGATGCAGCTGTACAAAGACGTGACTTTGGAACAGGACAAAAAATATATCCTGACATTCAAGACCGACGCACCTGAGGATTGTGAAATCCAAACGGTCTACCTGCTGAGCAAAGCGCCTTACACGCACTATTTCAACCACACCGTCAAGGTCAAAGCAGGTCCACAGACCCACAAAGTCGCCATCACCCCCAAGCCCTCCAAGGAAGGTTATCTTGAGCCGCGATCACTACGTCTTTTCTGCGGCACACTCAAGGGTGAAACCACCCTCAGTGATATCAAACTCGTTGAATCCAAGTAAACAGGACGAGGATTGAACCCAAGGCAACCCGTGCCACGGGAGTGACACGGCTTTGGGGGCGGATACTGATTCAAACAATTGATCGCACAATACACCCACGCGGGCCTGGCTTCAGGTTCGCGTTTTTTATTTTTCAGATGCCCTGACCACACAGCCACACTCCGGGCAGGTGTCCGACGCAGCGTTGATCAAAAGGTAATCACAGTTGGGGCAATGGGGCTCAAAGAGTTTGATTTGAAACGCCATACGACACACACGGCAATGACTTTCCCCAATGGGTAACGTCTGCTGGGTCTGACAATGTGGGCAGGTCAGAGATAACTCCCGGTAAACCAGCTCCGATTCCTCGCGCGTGCGATGACGGGTTCGCCGACGATTCGTGCCATGGATGACCAGCAAAGCAAACGTCCCGCAAATGGTCATAAACGCGCAGGCCCCAGCGAGTCTTGCCAAGCCTTCAGCACTGCCTTTGGCGAAGAGATCCATCGCTGCAAGTTGCACGAATAGCCCGGTGGCAACGGCCATCCCCTGGACCACCATCCGCGTGATGGCTTGGCCCCCGTGTTGCATGGCCAGTAACCAAATCACATTGCCATGGGCATAGAGGATGGCGATGATCGTTGCCAGGGCAAACCATGTTGGGTCTTTACCACCACCGATCCAAATAACAATTAAGAGGATCATGTAACTGCTCAACGTTGCGATCAAGCCGACGAGTTTATGCAGTCGAAACCGCCCTGCGAGAATCAGCACCCCAAGCAGGCCATAACCAAGAAACGCCCATGCCGTCTCCCACCAATCACTGTAGCCCCCGAAGGTGCTGCGCATGCGGTAGCTGGTGTTAATCGCAGCGATGAGCAGCATCATTTGCGTAACAACGCTAACCGCCAGCAGCACATGACCGGAAAGATTGACGCCTTCTTTGCGTTGCAGGTACAACGCCAACATTGCCAGCAAGCCAGTGATCGGCAGTGTCAAACTCATGAAGCCGCAGACTTCCCAGATGTCATTTTCAAAGATGTCTGCATCGACAAACCAAATCAAGAACAGGCAAAGTAAAAACTCAACAGCAGTAAGTCCCATGCCCAGTAAGCCGGCACGATGGAAATTATCCACCCGCGAAAGTCCGCTGCTGATTTGATAAAACAAACAGCCCATGGAGACGGTGACCGCCGAGCCGATGATCTGCCAGGTGAGTCTGTCACCACCAAAGATAATGCCAAAGGCCCCGCCGATCGCAGCAATTGCCAGCGTTGCGAGCAAGGTGCGAATGATCCATTGTCGTGTGGACATGCAAAACTCCAAAGTCAGTCAGGAAGAGGCGTCACCCATCCCCGTCTTGACAAAGGTTATGAGGTAGGACGTTGATTGTACCTTATGTTGCCAGCGGACCAACGATCTGAGCCGTATTGCTTTGGATGGACGCTCCGCATTCGGGGCAATTGGAATGAGACATGCCAATCAGCAGGTAATGACATTCAGGGCAATGCGGTTCGATGAGATGAAAATTGAATTGCAAACCACAGGTCACACAGGTCTGGCCTGATTCAGAAAGAAGCAGTGCCGTCTGACAATGCGGGCAAGTCACCTGCATTGAGGAATAGTTAATCTGATTGTCCGCGGGTTGACGGTTGATACGAATGCGTTGGATTGCAAAACAGAACAGCAGAATACCCGTAAAGACCACGCCAATCATTTCAAGCATGACAGACAAACCCATGGCAAGTTCAACGGTAGCACTTCGACCATCAAATCCAGCAAACGAAAAACCAACCCCGATCACACCCAGAATCAGACTGGTCAATATCAGGCTCCAATTGACGAGAAACATCATCGGCCAACGATTCTGTCCCACCGATAGCAGATAAAGAATATTGCCATGAGCATAGTAAAGCACCAGCACCATCATCCAGGGAACCACCTGAAAATACTGGGACGGGATCAACCCCAACGAATGATGCAGGCTCGATGCCGCTGCGAGCATGAACAGGCAGATCAACACCACAACTTTATGCCAACGCCATGAGCCCACGCAGACAAACACACCAAGCAAGCCAAACAAGGTCCCCATCCAGCCATAGGCAAGCAGCATGTCCGCCCGTCGATTCACCGGGAGATACAAAAAGCCGGCACAGACAAATATGGGATAAATCAACATCAATATCGCGAGTAGTTTCGCAGCGTTCTTCACCACCGAAAATTGCTTGAGATACAAAGCCAGCGACTGGATCAATCCCGCACTCAACAAAGTCAAAAGGATTGGCAGGATCATCTTCTCAACCCGCAATGAGCTCCATGCCGGGCTTAACCAAAGATAACGATGGATGCTGCCAAGCCATGGCAGGCTGTAGCAGGCAAACCCGATGATCATCACCCATGCCATCGCACACCAACTTGCATGCTGACCGCCTCGTAAATGAGCCAGCCAACTTGCAGGATAAATCAGCACCACCACGCCGGTCATGATCAGCACATTCAGAAAAAGTAAACTGCTAACCCATGGGTATGGTGAATAAAGGAAGATATACATTAAAACCAGGTGCATCATCACCAAACCAATGATGCAGCGAACGATCATGCGACGTGTTTTCATAGTATCCCCGTGAAGTGATTGTGCACAGAACCATCTCAAGGCTTAATCCATTGACGGATCAATCGTCAACTTGTTTCAAGACGTTGCCCAATATTTTCAGATAATGGATGCCCACACTCCGGGCAATTGCCGGTGCTTTGGCCGATGAGCAGGTATTCACAATTGGGGCAATGCGGCTCGGTGATGCGGAAGTGAAACTGCATCCCACAGCTGCAGCAATGCTGCCCGGCTTCGGTGAGTAGCTGAGCCGTATGACAATGCGGGCAGGTGATCTGGAGTTGCGAGTAATTGAACTGGGAAGGGATATCATTCCGCCGGATTTTGATTGCATCGACAGCGGACTTAAATGCCACGACAAACGTCAAGGTGATCAACACAAACAGGATCATGCCAAAGAGCATGAGGATAGCCATTTCCTGCTTGTGGTTATAGCGTGGCGTATTCAAACACAGAAACATAAAAGCACCCGCATCAAACACACCAAGCCCAATAGCAATGTCACGCAGCATGCGACACCAGAAGGGCTTGATGGGTATACATGTCATCAAGTTGAAATACGCGATAACGAGCGCCACACACGCTCCAATCGCCACCAGCCAGATGTTGTGATCGTGTGTGTGAAAGCTGTCCATCGACTCCATCGCAACCAGCACGCAGGTCACCATTGCACCAACTAAAGCCAAGGCCTTATACCATCGCCAACGCCCAGCAAAAAGAACCGTCAAACCGACACCAACACATGCTTCGAGAACGGTGAACTCCATCAGCGTATTGGTTAATCGCCAGTTACGCAGAATTTCCGAACAAAAGCCTGCAGCGGTCAGCATGACCATGAATAAGGCGACCGCGCCAATGAGTATCCAGGATGAAACAACCAGTGTTTTAAACCGTTTGAGATAAGCACCCAATCCTGCAAGAAACGCTGCAGGCAATAAGGCGATAATCAAAACCAGGAAAAACTCTTCCCAATCCCTACCTCGTCGAAAAGCTGGGTTGGTGAATGTAAAAAACAAGCCATTGAACATCAGACACGTTAACGTCACCCAACCCATTGCCACCCATGAGGCATGTTTGCCATGTTTAAGCAGCGACAACCAACTGGCAGGATACAGCAGAAGACACGCAACGGCGGTAGCAATCGCTCCACAAATTGCTGGTCCAAAAATATCGTCCTCCATGATCACAAGGCCGTAACATCCTGCCAGCACGTTGAGTCCCAGTAATCCAAAAAATCCCCAGAGAATCCATTTGCGAATCAGCATGCATTTTCCATTTCTTGTTGATCGTCCCCGAAACATGTTGCATCAACACGATCTGTTGATACCACTTTATTCTCTTGTTCAATGGGATAGCCGCACTCCGGGCAGTTGCCGTGGACTTTGCCGATGAGCAGGTAATCACATTTGGGGCAATGCGGTTCGGTAAAGCCAAAGTGAATCCGCAGGCCACAGTGACTACAAGCTTCACCGGGTTTGCGTGACTGTTGTGTTTGACATTGCGGGCAGGTTAACGTCAGTGTGTCATAGCGAAGCTGCGTGTCCGTTGGCGTGGGGCTCACGTGAACATGATCAATGGTGAGCTTGAAGATAAAGACGAATGTGAGCACCATCGAGAACAAGCCAAAGAGCTTGCCATAATGGCCAAAGCGTAATTGGATTTCGTAAGGCACATTCCACAGATACCCAATCGCCAGACAGAGCATAGCAAGGGTCATGAGAAACACACTGCCTCGACGAATGTGCTTAAGCCAACCTTCATTCATCGGCAATGCGCCAAGCACATTGCAATAGGATTGAAAAAAGCAGATCAATGCAGGGATGATGCCCAAGCCGTAAATGATCTGCGGAGATATCTCGTAGTAACAGACATCCAGCATGTACACAAGCATTGACGAGACACCGGCAAGCAGGCCGATGATCTTCGTCCAACGCCATGGCTTGATAAGCAAAGCGGCAAAGCCCATGCTCAAACAAAATACCCCCAGGTTGATGTCGTCCATTCCCAAACCCAGGGTATACATATTAAAAAAAACGCATAGAAATTCTGAGACATAGTGCACCAAAAGATGCACCATGCTCATCACGATCAATAGAATACATGGCAATCGCAGTGCCGCATGCCGTTTGAAATACAACCCCATGAGAATCAAGATTCCGATCAATTGGTTGTAGCTGATATCCTGAACCAGGATTAATGGCAATTCGTAATAGTCATCCAAGACTTGAATCGAGTGATTGGAAAAATAGTAGAACGTCACTGTCAGACATTGAAGCAGTAAAAGTCCCAACGCTCCCCAGGATACATCCCGCCAACGCTGAAAGTTGCTCAGCCAGGCGATGGGGTACATCAACAGGCAGGTCACCGCGGTGATCCCCGAGCCGATCATCCCTCGCAAAACCCAGTTGTCATAGCCCTTGATCACACCATAACCGCAGCTGGCAAGGTGTACTGCCATCATCAAAAACAACCCACGGAGAATCCATTTGCGAATGATCAAACCAAGACCCCTGCTGCGGCATCGGCGGGGATGCCTATCCTTATGATACTGCCAAATTCACATCCATTTACAGATTTAACCATCCTTTTTGATGCTTATCGAGCGTGCAAGGTTCCGGCCATTGCGCGCCTTTTGTGCATTGAAAACCGGTTCATGAAACGTAACGCCCATAAAAACACAACACGCCACGCTGGCACGGACTTTGCATATAGACCACCAGAACTCTCGTTCTGACACTTTCTATCTTGCCCAACGCTCGGGCAAACCTCCCCACCCGGACAACGAAGTCCTTACTTGATCAAGCTGTATTGTCACCAGCGCAGGTGTTGCAATACCGCCGAAGGTCTGTTGTGTTCCGGGTGATTGTCTATCCAGACATTGGGATTGAAAGGTCAGCACGCGAATTGGATATGCAGGCAATCGTCACGTTGGGTGACGGCCGCTGAGCATGGAAAGACGAGTGATGATTTCCAAGACCACCGAAAATCCCGACGCGCCCAAGGCTCCGACATCCACCGATGCCACAGCCTCATCCAATGGTGCGGGCAAAGACCTGCTCTCGGCATTACTCACCGAGCAGCAGACCTTCACTGCTGTCGATCGCTTCTCCCAGGCACATCAGGCAGGCGATATCCCCTCACAAGCTGCTTACTACCCATCACTGATCCCCACCGATAAACCCCAAGCCGGCCAGCAATATGCGTTTGAAGTGAATCTCGATGCATGCACTGGCTGCAAGGGTTGTGTCACGGCCTGTCATAACCTCAATGGTCTTGACTACAACGAAGCCTGGCGCGAAGTTGGCTTACTCACTGGCAATGATGTTTCCCTCCCCGTTGTCCAACACATCACAACAGCCTGTCATCACTGCGTGGAACCCGGATGCCTCGAAGGCTGCCCGGTCATGGCGTATGACAAGAATCCGGAAACCGGCATCGTCAAGCATCTTGATGATCAATGCATCGGCTGTCAGTACTGCCTGCTCAAATGCCCATACGATGTGCCCAAGTACAACGCTGATCTGGGCATTGTCCGCAAGTGTGACATGTGCACCGATCGGTTAGCTGAAGGTGAAGCACCTGCATGCGTCCAGGCTTGTCCTGACAAGGCAATTTCCATCAAGCTTGTCGATACGGCTGAAGCACAGAAAAACGCTGAAATACAGGACTTTTTGGCGGATACACCCGACTGCACCATCACCACACCCACCACACGCTACGTCAGCAAACGTCTTGCAGGCGTTTCGCTGCATGCACCCAAGCGCGAACCGCGTGCTGAGCATGGGCATTTGCCTTTGGTGGTGATGCTGGTACTCACGCAATTGGGCGTCGGTGCGTTGCTTGCTGAACGTTTGCTTTTGCCGTTTGCCAATCACTGGACGCAGCTCATCAGCTCTGCCATGGGATTCGGCATCGGCATGTTCGGCATGACGTGTGCGATTCTGCATCTTGGTCGCCCACTGTATGCCTACCGCGCGTTCCTCGGCTGGCGGACGAGTTGGCTCTCGCGTGAGATCATTGCGTTTAACGGCTTTGCGGCTGCGGTTCATGCACACATCACCATGGTCGCGCTCAAAAACAATCTCATCCCGTCATTCATCCTTGAGAAGATTCCCTTTGCCATCCCCATGATTCCTACATGGCTCACCGGTTGGGCCTCGGTGCTCACGGGCATCGCTGGTGTGTTCTGCTCCATGATGATTTATATCGACACCAAACGCCCCTGCTGGAACTTCAAGAACACCGCGATCAAGTTCGGCATGACCAGCGTGATCCTCGGTATCGCTGCAGCCATCGTTGCAACTTGCGTCGGTGCGATTCTCAACGAGTCTGCCATCAAGCCCGGCCATCTCATGGTCATGAATCTGGCTTTGATCATCGCAGTTGCCACCAAGGTCGGCTTTGAACTGACCCATTTAACCTACAACACAAAGGCTTTGCCACTCGTCCTCATCGCACGTGTCGTGCTGGGAATCACCGGCGGCATACTCCTGCCGTTTGCGAGTGTGATGATGGTTTCGATGGCGGACCCGATGCTCCTTACGGGCCTTGCCGGGACCAGCTTTGCCTGTCTCACCCTCGGTGAGTTGGCTGAACGTTACCTGTACTTTGCCGCCAGCGATGCCCTGCGGATGCCCGGCATTGTGATCGCTGATGGAGGACACCACTGATGTCGCAAACCAAGACGCTCAATCTCCCCCTGCTCAAAACCGCAGCCAACATCATCCGCCAATGGGACGGCCCGTTGACCCAGCAAATCGTGCGCGACCCCGGCGGCTTTGGTCTTGGGCAAATCCCACGCAAAGCAAAGCCCGATGCAACCACCACCATGACCTGTGGCTTCTGCGCAACCGGTTGTGGTCTGAACATTCACTTACAAGATGGCAAAGCGGTCGGCCTGTCACCCAAAACGCAATACCCCGTGAACCTGGGCATGGCCTGCCCCAAAGGTTGGGAAGCGCTTGCTGTCACGCAATCCGATGACCGTGCAACCACGCCGCTGCTCAAAGATGCGACCGGCAAGCAAGTTCCCGTTGACTGGGACACCGCGCTGACCACCTTCACCACGCGCATGAAAAACATCATGGCAGAGCACGGCCCGGAATCAGTTGCTTTCCTCTCCACCGGCCAAATCGCCTGCGAGGAAATGGCAATGCTCGGATCACTGGCGAAATTCGGCATGGGCATGATTCACGGCGACGGCAACACCCGTCAATGCATGGCAACCGCCGTCACGGCCTACAAACAATCCTTCGGCTTTGATGCACCGCCTTACACCTATGAAGATTTCGAAGAGTCCGACGTCATGTTCTTCGTTGGCTCAAACCTTTGCATTGCCCATCCCATCCTTTGGCAGCGTGTGATGCGCAACAAGCACAATCCCGACATCATCGTCATCGACCCCCGCAAAACCGAGACGGCAATGGCGGCGACGCATCACCTTGCCATCTCACCCAAGAGTGACTTGGCGCTACTCTACGGCATTGCCAACCTGCTCATCGTCAACGACTGGATCAAGCGCGATTACATCGATGCACACACCACCGGCTTTGATGAATTTGCAGCTCATGTCAAAGCCTACACGCCCAACCGCGTTGCCAAACTCACCGGCATTGACCCCGACACGCTCTGCACGATGGCTCAGAAAATTCATGACGGCAAGCGCGTGAGTTTCTGGTGGACCATGGGTGTGAACCAATCTCACGAAGGCACCCGCGTTGCCCAGGCCATGATCAACATCTGCTTGATGACAGGCAACATCGGTCGCCCCGGCACCGGTGCCAACTCCATCACCGGCCAATGCAATGCCATGGGTTCACGTTTGTTTTCCAACACCACCAACCTGCTCGGCGGTCACTACTTCACCAAGCAGGAAGACCGCGAGAAAGTTGCCAACATCCTGGGCATTGATGTGAACCGCATCCCCACGCAGGACAGCTTGCCGTATCACAAAATCATTGAAGGCGTCGAGACCGGCAAGATCAAAGCGCTCTGGTTCATCGCAACCAACCCATCCCATTCATGGATCGGCCAAAACAAGTTCCGCGACCTGATGAACAAGCTCGACTTCCTCGTCGTGCAGGACATGTATCACAACACCGAGACGGCACAACAAGCTGACTTGGTGTTACCCGCTGCAGGTTGGGGTGAAAAGGATGGCACGCTTATCAACTCCGAACGTCGCTTTGGTCTACTGAAAAAAGTCTCACCCGCGCCCGGCGTTGCCTTGGCGGATTTCTCGATTTTCAAGGCAATTGCAGCGTATTGGGGTTGCGCGGACCTATTTGAAAAATGGACCG
>JBICHS010000295.1:0-4555 GCA_043101135.1 Phycisphaeraceae bacterium JB051 | reverse complement strand
CTGTCTGGCGGGTCCAGTTTGCCCGTCAACGCTACACCACACCCACCGGTAAACGCCGCGAAAACAGCACCTGGGTCGGCAGTGTCGATGCTTCCTTCAAAACCCCAGATTGGTTCGGTGAACTGCTCTTTAACGAAGATGTCTCAACCATCCAGGCCAACATGCCCGAAGCCACCTTCGGCAAGCAAATGTCAACCATTGCCTTTTACAACGGCCGCGACACCGACTTGCCCTTGACGTTTTACACCGCCTCCACAGGCTCATCGCACCGCTCCATGACCACCACCGGCACAGTCCCCGCAGGTGAAACCAAATCCTTCACCATCCCCGTCATCACCGAAGACGAAGGTGCCAACATCAATGCCCTGCAGGTCTACTCAGGCACGGAGTTACTCTCCGTCGTACGTCGCAGTTATTTCATCGAGCCTCTGACCGAGCAGATGAAAGACAAACTCGCTTACGCTATGATGCTCTCCAAAGCCAAATCGCAAAGTCAGGCCTTCCGAGACAACATGCTCAAGCGATCCCTGCAAATGCAGGAAAAAATCAACAAGCTCGATGAAGTCAAACAACAACTCATCCAAGGCGATCTCTCCGAAGCCGACAAGATGATCAAATGGGACACCCTCGTCGAAGAATTCAAAGCCATCGACATCCCAACCCCACCCGAAAAACCCAAACTCTCAATCTGGCGGTAACCGCTGCAGGCAATCTACAAGCGATTAACGAGCCGATGTTTCAAATAACTTGAAGCATCGGCTTACTATATATGTGTGTTGGCAGGAGTGATACAATAGACATTCGGAATGTGAAGAAAACGGGGTCTGATTTCGTTTCGATACTTCGTTCCGTTGTTCTTATGTATATATGCTCCGGAGGGTTATGTGAAAAGTTCTGTTATCCGAAACATCTTTCTTTTTGCAGCCATACTTGTTTTTGAGATCATGATGATCAAGTCTGCCATAGCTACCTATGAAGTTAGATGGTGGCCTGTAGCAGAAGGTGAGATTGTCAGTTCAAAGATTGTTCAAGTAACAACGGGCAGAAATTTGACAGGACGCAAGAATGTTGTTCTTTACAAATATACCGTTGGTGGTAGGACTTATACATCCAAAGGTATAAAACGTTCATCGTCAGTAAGTACCGATCCGGCTTATGCGGCTGCCATGGCAAAGATTTGGTATGTCGGTGCTCCTGTGAAAGTTTATTATTCTCCCTCAAACCCATCAGAAGCTTACTTGCAATACAATTTGGATGCCGGAAACCTTGCTGTAACATTAGTACCGCTGTGTTTCCTGGTTTGTATTGCATGGGATACGGTCACGCTTCTGAAGGGAGATTCAACAAAATACCCATCTCTTGGTCTCAAGTAACAAAACGGGGGGATTCGCTTTAATGAGGAAAAGTAGAATGTCCCCTTTTGGGATCTTTTGGGATGTCAGAAACACCGAGGCCAGATGACAACATGTTGGCCTGATTTACCTCAATATTCGCGCATAAAAAAGCAGCGACATGAAGTCACTGCTTGAAGCGGAGAGGGGGGGATTCGAACCCCCGATACGGAAAACCGTATACAGCATTTCCAGTGCTGCTCCTTCAGCCGCTCGGACACCTCTCCGGCTGAGTCGCATATCTTAAACAATCTACAGCAGTTGTAAAGTCGGCGGCTGCGATTTGGCGGACTTTCTGCAAATCCCCCGTTTTTGCATTGTTGACATGGATCAAGGACGTAAAATGGCAAATGCTTATCATGGGCATCATGCACGGTGAAAACCACGTGTTTCAAGGAGTTAAAAATGTCCTGCCAACAGCAAGTACACGGTCATGAAGTCATGCAGATGATCGCCGATGCCAACGAGCCGATCACCGAATCGCAGCTCAAGGAGCAGATCGAAGCGATCTATGGCCCCAATCCCACGTTTTTTGCCTGCGCGATTCAGGATGTCGACCTGCAGGGAATCCTCACCTTCCTCAAGGCTCGGGGCAAGGTTGTCGAAACCGATGGCAAACTCACCACCGACATCGGCCTTAAATGTGATCACGGTTGAAAACGCCTCAAGCGAATTGACATCCTTAACCAACGTCTATCGCAGTGTTGGCGTCAATGTTGTATTATTTGTATTGGTGTGACTAATACAGATTTATGCAATGGGTTTATGTGATGTCCGATTCGCCCGTTCAACCGTTTCCTGAAAAACTCAGCCAAACCCAACAGGCGTTACGCACGCTGCGGACACGGATTGTCCATGGCGAGTTTGAGCCGGGCCAGCGTTTACCTTCGTTTGGTCAACTCGAATCCCAACTGGGCGTCGGCAGGACGGTGCTCCAGCAAGCGATCACCATGCTCAAGGACGATGGCTTTGTGACATCGCTACCCAGACAGGGGCTCTATATTGCCCAATCCCCGCCGCACCTGGGGCGTTATGCCATCGTCTTCCCATGCTTCCCGGATCACCGTCAGTGGTCAGGTTTTCATGGTGCGACCATTGCCGAAGCCCGTCGCATTGCGGATGAAAAATCGCAGATCAAGTTTGAGTATTACCAGGGCGTCAACGACGAACGTCGCGGCGGGGTGGTGCTTGATTCACTGTTAACCGAAGTCACCGCACAGCGATTGGCAGGGGTGATTCTCCTGCCTGAGACGCATGACCTGGCTGCACAACCTGATGTCGTTGCCAGTGGTGTGCCGATGTTGATGATCGACGGTGAACGCGGGATGACGCCGCGCCCTCAAATCTGCACGGACATCCCCATGCTCTTTGACCGGAGCTTGGCGTGGCTTGGTGAGCGTGGGCGAAAGCGCATTGCCATGGTCTACATGGCGGACACCTTCCCTTGGTTGACCCCAAAACATTTCGACAATGCGGGCACGGTTTATCACAAAGCCTGGGTGCAGCGCATCGGCCGATCTCACCCGCAAACCGTCAGCGAAGTTGTTCATCTTCTCATGGATTATCCCAAGTCCCGTCGACCTGATGGCCTATTCATTGCAGATGACAACTTGATTCAGCGTAGCCTGTTATCACTGTTGGAATTGAATCTTGAGGTGGGTCAAGATCTGGATGTCATAGCTCATTGTAATTGGCCGCATCCTGTTCAAAGCAAGGTCCCGATGCAGCGGATTGGTTTTCATGCAGGACAATTGCTCGAAGCCTGTCTGCAAGTTTTCCCGACGATTCACCCGGAAAAACAGGATGACCGCGTGTTGACCATCCCCGCATTGTTTGAGTCAGAAGTTTCACAGATGGATTGGAAACAACCAGCGATCGCAGTGAATATGGTATGATCCGCTTGAGAAAGTCTGCTGGAGGGTTGGCATGATTGATAAACGATTGGGATGCTTGTTACTTGGTTTGGGTGTGTTGGCTGGTTGCCATCCATCGCGCTCTGAGTACATCAAAATGCCCCGCAATCCCCAGCACGCCAAGGTGCAGACGCCTGTGTTGCATCCGACCCCCGCGCCGCCACGTGCGACTTCGCCATACGCACCATACCGTCAGACAATGCCTGTCACGACAATGACGACGACCACGCAGCCCGTCCAAACATGGCAGCCTCAAGTGCAACCGCAAATACAGCCCATGCCCATCGTGACGCAGGATGTGAATACGCCCATCATGCCAACGGTTTTGAGTGAGCCGGTCGTTGTTACACCATCGCAATACACGGTTGCACCCGTGAGCAACTCTCAGACCAAGGTCGATTTCACGTGGATCAAGCCCGCGGATGGATCGTCAAATCTGAGTGTGACAACATCATCAACGCTTGCCAATACCCAGCAGCCCGATGCACTGGTGTTACTGCCCATCGAGCAAACACAGATGCAGCCTCAACCGTATCAGCCCACAAGTCAGCCAAAGGTTTCGACCACGACAACCTCGCCCATTCTCCAGGAGATTATGGCATCATCTGACGAAATCGAAGTTCAGACTCCGCTTGCTACTGAGCATGAAAAGCAACGCGAAGAATTGCTGGTTTTGCTCGATGTTGATTCGCAGGATGAGAATGCTGCGTTGCGTGACGATGTTCCCGACCCGGCTGATGATGTGATGGCTGCTGCATCAGACGAAAATGCGCAGGCCACTGAACAAGTTGCTGACGAAGCAACAGTCGCACAGGCCCCAATCGCTTCGGAGTCGGTCACGATTGAACAAACCACTACGCCGCAGCCGGTGCCAATGGATGAATCGGACCGTGCGATTGCAGCATTGCTCGCGACGCCTGCTCCCGTTTCACAGCAAACGCTGGTGATGGCAGAGCCCGAACTTGAGCCTGTCCCCGTGCCAGAGCCGGTGGTGCAAACCAAGCCTGATGTTTATCAGGTCCGCAAGGGCGATACACTCTGGTCCATATCGACACGGTTCTATGGCAACGGTCAACGTTGGCTCGACATCGCTCGCAGCAACGGCATTCGTCACGCTGATGCACTGCGCGTGGGACAGACATTGAAGTTGCCTGATTAATCTTTTTTGCAACAGGTCATGCTGACATGCCAGCTCTCTGTTCGTAGCCTGAGTCGTTAAAATTACGAAACGCCACTTTCCGTCACTCCCGC
>JBICHS010000294.1:0-5854 GCA_043101135.1 Phycisphaeraceae bacterium JB051 | reverse complement strand
TCAGGGGAATGGTCCAGGCATAATCTTTGCCGTTGGATGCGATGACTTTTTCGTCCAGGACGCGGTTAAAGACGTCCTGCGTCATCGGGCCGGTCAGGGGGCTGAGGGTACCGTCAGCAATGCGGTAGACCGTGGACAGGTCGGCGGCAGAGACGGGCACCTTGGGGAGGCTGGCGGCTTCGGCCTTGAACGCGTCGATCTTGTCGGCGGGGACGGTGCGGCAAACCGGGGCTTCCAGGCCACCATGCGGGGCGATGAGGTCAGTCATGAGATTTTTCATCCTTCTTGTAAGTCAATGAGGCATCTAGTTTCAAAAGCTTTGTCTGTCCGTTTTGTCTGACTTGAAGACATTCACAGCAGCCAAAATCAAGATAGAAGGCGGATCGTAGCGGAGGGGCGGGCAGATGACAAGTGCAACATTGCCGCAGAGGCATATTTACTGTCCTATTTCTGCATTCCCAGGCAGGTCTATAGCACTTAAGACGCTTAAAACGTTACCTTGCCCATTCGAGATTAAGTTTGTTTCAAGCGTATCGTTATGTAGACACGGCGAGAGTTAATCTGCTGAAAATATCCGACTTATTGCTGTTTGACGTTGTTGACCGCCGCCAATCGGCATATCATAAACACAACTAGTTATCGGCCTTGCCGCCAAAATGGAGGATCGCCCATGTCATGGATGACGCGTCGGGCTCATGTGGCTTGTCTTATGGTCACGTTCGTTCTCAGTTTGCTATCCGTTCCTGCACAGGCACAGATTGATGCCGATGCCCAGGATATGCTTGATCGCATCTCAGCTGCGTATCTCAATACCCAGACTTACCAGGCCACCGTCCAGTTCATCAAATCAGAGCATGGCGGTCGCTGGCAACTCATGCAACAGCTCCAGGTCGCCTTTGACCGTTCCTCGGGCAATCTGCTTTTTGACCGGCCGGACATGCAACTGGTCAGCAGTGAAGGCTACCTGCGATATCGCAGTGACATGATTCCCGGTCGTCATCTGCAGACCAAACTGCAGCGTCCAATTGATGATGAACTGCTCAAGACCAAAGCGCCGTTCCTGATCCGCCAGGTCATGCCGGACGTGCGATTTCTGCTCGGTGGCAATCCCATTGACAACGGCGTGCTGGTTCGCACCCTCGCGGCTGATTCCATGGGACGCCCGGGGCTGCAGTGGCAGAGTCGCAAGGGGCTCGTGAAACTGCGCATTGATCCGAACACGGCCTTGATTCAGACCATGACCATTGAACGCGATGCCATTGTGCAGCGTGCCAGTCATGTCGGCCCAGCAACCTATAGCTACAACATCACCGTCAACCGTCACAACGAGCAGTTTGATCGTGAATGGTTTGCTTTTGACACCAGTAACTCCCAGCCGGTGAACAGTTGGTCGAATTTGTTAGGCGCCAATGATGTGGATGCCCTGAGTATGCAGGAGCAAACCGCACCGGCGATTTCCCTGTCAGATCGTCAGA
This sequence comes from Phycisphaeraceae bacterium JB051, assembly GCA_043101135.1. Classification (GTDB taxonomy): domain Bacteria; phylum Planctomycetota; class Phycisphaerae; order Phycisphaerales; family Phycisphaeraceae; genus UBA7800. The sequence goes on along the minus strand of JBICHS010000294.1, from coordinate 4,379 downwards.
GCAATATGTACCTGCTTAGCCGCGATGAGTCGGACGTGCAGGTTCTGTTTTTCTGGGCCTCATGGGGCGGCCCGCCGGTGTATCAAGCTTTGCCGCAGATTCAGGCGATATCTGATTGGGCAATGCGTGAAGGCAAATCCGTGAGTGTCAAGACCGTGAACATGCGTGAAGACGAACAGACCATCGCCCAGGTTTGGCAGGTCAAGCAACTGAGTCTTCCAGTGCTCATGGACACGCAGGCCAAGGTTGCACACGCCTATCGCGTTGGCGCCATCCCGCAGACCGTGATCATTGCCAACGGCATGGTGCGTCATGTCCACGTGGGCAATCCGTCGGACTTCCAGACCGTGCTTCGCGCCCAGATCAACGACCTGCTTGGTCCTGCCGTTTCGATCACGCGGAAATAAATCACACTCGCCATGGATTGATTCAACGGGCAATGCATCCCGCCGATGTCGCTGGTAGTACAAGCTATCACGCGTGATCGTTTGTTATCCATTTGAAAGTGACCCAATGCGCATCAAGTTCCAATCGTTTTGTGTTTTGCTGACCATGTTTTTGCTTGGGCCTGAAACATTTGTTCATGCACAGCAAACCCCGCAAACAGAACCACTGAGTATTTCCCAATGGCAAACGAAAATCATTGATACCTACAAGCAACTGGATCGCTACAAAGTCCACAAGACCATCAAGATTACCCAGACGGTTGATGCGGTGAGCCAGCATGATCAAGTCGATATTGACATTGCTTTGGATCGTGCGAATAAACAGATCATGGTCCAGGCCGATCGACTTCGAATGGTCGGCAAGGACAATATTCTTCGCACGCAAATGGTCCCGGCAACCACATCACATCTGCATATGGATAACGTCGACCCGCTTGATCCGACAGCCATTCAAAAAGCTTGGCCGATGTTCCCTGTGTGGCTATGGGCACCTGACCTGTCACTTTATCTGGGCACCGAAGTTCAGCTTTACATCAAGAGTGACGACTTCAAATTTTCCACGCGTGATACCAAGCTCCCTGATTCGCAGATTGAATTTGAAACCAAACTCGGTGGCTTGAAGATGTATCTCACTGTCATCAAGAAATCAGGCATGATTCGCAAGACCTTGTTGGTTGCAGAGAATCAAACGCCTGAAGGCAAAAACGTCAAGACCGAGATGGATTATGACATCAAGTTCAGTTTGCCAGAGTCATGGGATGCCAAGACGTTTGTCATGGATGTCTCCAACAGCAAGCCGGTCCCGACGGTTTCTCAAATGATTCAAGATGCCCAGTCTCCCAAAGCCTTGCAGGGCAGTGATGCGCCACCTGTCGTACTCAAAACACTCAAGGACAACAAGACGGTCAACATTGCCAAACTCAGCAATAAGGTTGTCGTGCTCGACTTTTGGGCGACCTGGTGTGGTCCCTGTCGGCGCGCCATGCCTGAGTTAATTGAATTTGATCAATGGGCCAAAGAGAACAAGCTCGATGTTGCGGTGTACACGGTTAACATTGAAGAGGAAAAAGAGCTTGTTCAACAGTTTGTTGATCAGCAGAACATGACACTGCCCGTGCTCATGGACACCGACAGCAAGGTGACCGCAGCGTATCGGGCCTACTCCATCCCGCAGACTGTCTTTATCGTGGATGGCAAAATCGAACGCATTTTCCAGGGCTTTTCACCTCGTGTCGCAGACGAATGGCGCAACGTCGTCCAGCAGGCATTAGGCGTCCAAATTGAATCAAAGCCGTGACGCTCCCAAGTCACGGGTTGACCTGGAAAGATTGGTTAGATTCCACACCTACGTCATTCCCGCGCAGGGACATGATGCCCATCGTTTCACAACCGTTTGTATGGCGCTTGATGATTCAAGGGGCGAACTTACTCCAGACTGCTCTGGATCATTTGAGCACCGGCTGTTAACCCGGTGCCCCCTGGATTAACACATGCACAACGGGCACGAGGTTGACACCCGGTGCTCAACTTTTGAATACAACGTGCATCATGTCCGCAGGCGGGAATGACGTAGGTGTGCAATCACGTCATTTGCCAACTGATAAAAACTCATACTGCTAAGGACGTTTGATTTGGCATCACGATTCGTCAGCGATTTGTGGCTTCTTGATCACCCGACATGCCATGGCGCTGAACAGTAAACCCACTGTCCAGCCGACGATCACATCGCTTGCAAAGTGGGCTCCGACAAAGATGCGGCTTGCTGCAATGAGTAATCCCATTGCTAACCACAACCAGCGAAACCGTGGCATGAAATAACACGCAAGGATCACCAACGCCGCCGCCGTAGCAGAATGGCCTGATGGGAATGAGTGGACATTATAGCCGTGTGCAAAAAACGAAAAGCCATACTGGTCTTCGTTCAAGAGTAGCGGTGGGCGGTATCGACCGAAGATCCATTTAAACAGGTTCACAACCAGACCACTGCCACCAATGCAGGCAACGATCAGCCAACTCCGCCAGGCAATCATGTCGTCACGTGTGATCAGTTTGTAGACCACCAACATGAAGCCCGCAAGGACCAGATACCATTCCGAAAGTCCGAAGCGTGTCACCAATTGCCAGGCATCATTGGTCTGCGGGCTGAGTGTGTCAGCCCAACGAGCCAGCGGTCGGTCAATGGTGAAATAGCAAATCCCACCAAGTAACAGGGCGATTCCCATCATCAGTGTTTGACGTATACGGTTTGCCAGGAACCATGAGACGATTGGCGGGGGGGTGAAGTTTGTGGTTGAGGTTTGTTGCATATCTTGATTTTGCATCAGTCCTTCATGATAACACGACTCGGACCTTAACGGCATAAATACAGCCAAACCTGCAGTTTTTATCCCATTTGTGGAAAAATATCGCCTTGAATATTGAAATAGTTTGGCCCGTATGACCGATGTATCTATTAGGGAATAAGCAATTTGGTCCTTGCATAAAACGTGAACGTATTGCATGTTTTAAGCAGTCCAAAGCACCTTTCGTAAAGGGACGCAAATGACTATGCAAAACACAGCATTGACCCTCTCCCGTGCCCCCAAAGCTGGCAAGAAGTATTTCTCCGTTGATGAAGCCAACAAGGCGCTGGCCTACGTTCGGCCTGTGACGCGGGATTTGATGGACTGCTATGCCCATGTGGTGGACATTCGCCGTCGTATCGAAAAGCCCCAGGAGTTCGATAGTCGCGAACACCTGGAAGCTGAGTACGAAACCACCATGGATCGTCTGAGTGAACTCGTTGACGAACTGCACATGGTTGGCGTGGAGCTCAAGGACTTCGAACGTGGCCTGATCGATTTCCCCTCGGTTCATGATGATCGGGAAATCTATCTCTGCTGGCAGTTCAAGGATCAACAGGTCGAAGCCTGGCATGAAACCGATGCAGGCTATGCAGGACGCCAGAATGTGTCGCTGCTTTGTGAACAGACCTGTGACAAGGCAGCCTGAGACGCCTTGATTCAAGGCTGCTAAAGGCCTGAATCACCCAGCCCGGTTTGTTCGTGGTTCAACACTGACAGGGCGGTTATTCAACCCAATCAAATAATCCACCTGACAGGATGAGCATCAAGTTCATCCTGTTTTTTTTGTTGGTGTCCGTCCATCGAACCAAACGCGAATGGATGCAAGTGATGTGATATGTCGTTCGATCAGACCGAGTCAAGATGACTCGGCTATATAGCCCGGTCATCTTGACCGGGTACGCAGTTGCCGCGGGGTAGCTAGGATCCATCGAACCACAAGTCATCTATGTAATGCCAGCATCACAGCATTCGCCTGCTTGATGTACCTATCTGGACAGCTTTTGAATGGCATTTTGACGTTCATGTTTGCAAGTGGAAAATTTAATTGAAAATCTGTCTCAATTACAGAAAAAGCTATTGACATTGAATCTCATCGGGGTAAAATGTGTTTGTTGAGAGTGAATCTCAATAAAGAAATGGAGTTTGCCATGCAACAATCCAAGACCACGACAAGCAGCACGGACTCAAGCATTCAGTCCCGCCGCTTCGGATATCTTCACATGGGATACGGCCCCGCGAGTTTGGCGGCAGGGCTGATCGTTGCTGGCATTCTCGGGATGATGCTTTCGTTCAACTGATTGATTTGAAAAACACAGGTTGACTCCCTGTCACGATACAACGGCGAAGCGTTCTCACCACGGAGTCAGCAGGCTAGTATGGTCTGCCGGTGAAACGCAACAGAGGATTCCAGGCCGTCTCGTTCTTGAGACGGCCTGTCCTTTTTTATGCGTCTCACTTCTCCGGCAAATCGCTGACGAAGTCCACACTCAGGTCAACGTATTCTTCGAGTTGTTCATCCTCAGTTACACCTTCAGCCATAACCATCGCCCAACCTTTCATGGGGCGGCCGGTGATATCGAACGCTCGG